>CAJQQH010000049.1 GCA_905480405.1 uncultured Polaribacter sp.
CCTTTTACTTGGTATTTTGCCGATAAAGATTGGTTTTTATCAACATCTATTTTTATAATAGAAATTGTATCAGCCAATTCTTCTTTTACTTCTTTTAAAATCGAACTCATCATTTTACAAGGGCCACACCATTCAGCAAAAAAATCTACTAAAACAGGTTTTTCTTTATTTATTATTTCTGAAAATTTACTCATGCCTGAAAAAATTATTTAGTGTAAGAAACATTCCAAATTCCTCTTACTTCATTAATATTATAACCCACAGCTTTATCTTTTGGATACAATTTATTTATTAAAGTAAAAGTGTCTGGTGTTATATTAAAAGTAGGTTTACCATGACATTGCAAACACATACTATTTGTTTTTATTGGGTAATAAACATTTACAATTTCTGCTATTTCTTTAACAATAGGTTTAGATTCCGTGTTATTTACAACATCATTTTTAAAAATATTAATATATTTTACCTCTTCATCATTTGCTTTATTACTGCTATTTCTGGGTTTGTCTGAAACTCTTTTAATTGTTGCGTTTTGTACAACAGACATACTATCTGTTAAAGGAAGCGCTTTAATATTACAAAATTCTAAAGCTGCTAAAGTGCCTTCTTTTTGAATTTTACTCATTAGGTTTTTACCTAGAACCTGTTTGGTAGCAAGTGCATATTTTACACCTCTTTCACCATAAGGCAATTCTTTAAAATTAGTGTTAGCTTGTTGTCTTTGTTTCCCTTTACCGTTGCCTTTACCTTTATGCATTCCATTGCCATTTCCTCTCTCTTTATTATAATGATTTTCAAACCATGCTGGTTTTTCTATTTCATTATTAAACATATAATCTGCAATCTGTTTTATGGTTTCTTTTGGAAAAGGTTGTTTTGGCATTAAACCAAACTTTTTTACAGCACCATACATTTTTGCATTTTCTTGCGTTGGGTTTTCAATCCAATTTTGCATTGCATTTACAAACGCTTGTTTTGTGGTATTTTTTGAAATGTAATGTTTTTTAACAGCAATCATTGGTGGGCCAATTCTATCTGATTCACTAGCCGTTGGGCTATGACATACATAGCAATTATTTTCTAATAATTTTTTTCCAGGATGTGTTATTTGCACTTCTTTTTTTGAAGAATACGAAGGTCTGTTTTCGTTTTTTTTACAGCTAAAAAAACCAAGAACAGCTAATATAAGAATGTAGTGTTTCATCTTTTCCTTCCAAAGGTAAAGATGAAAAACAAACTATTTGGTAACAAAAGTTACAGTTGAACCACTTTAATACTATTTCTAAAAAGTTGTATTTTCCCTTCGTTTTCTAGCTTTTTTAAAAGTCTAGAAATTACAACTCTAGAAGTATGTAAATCTTCAGATATTTGTTTGTGAGTAGTGATTAATTCGTCATTTTGATTCACCATTGCCTTATCTTTTAGGTATTTAAAAAGACGCTCGTCCATTTTTAAAAAGGCAATTGTATCTACAGCATCTAAAAGTTCGTCCATTCTATTATGGTAACTTTGCAAAATAAATGCTTGCCAAGTTTTATATTTTCCTAACCATTCTGCCATTTTTTCTTTTGGCAACATAATTAGCGTTACATCTGTTTCTGCAACCGCTCTAATTTTACTTTTAGCTTGTCCCATACAGCAAGAAAGTGTCATTGCACACGTGTCTCCTTTTTCTAAATAATACAAAACTAACTCATCTCCTTTTTCGTCTTCTCGTAAAACTTTTATAGCGCCATTTAGCAATAATGGCATAGATTTTATGTAATCGCCAATTTCAATAATGGTTGTATCTGCTACAATTTTTTTGTGTATACCAACTTGATTTATTTCACTTATAAGTGCATCCTCAAATAAATATCCAAAATTTACGGTAAGCTGATTCATGAAGTTTATTATTATAATTATTTTATAAAAATAATAAAACAAAATTTAAAAATAAAGTTTATCTTAATTTAGAAAATAAGAATACAATTAACTAAGATACTTATACTTTAATCAAGCTTTTTTTATTTATTCTTCAGTCTTTTTTCTTTTATAAAAACAACAACAGAATACAACAAACCAATAATACCAAGCACAAATACAAATTTCATAAATGTATTAAATGTGAAAAAGGCTAACAGAATAGTTAAGGAACTCATAATCTACAATTTTTTCCCAAAAATAAAACTTATTAAATGTCTAAACAATGATAAATATCATATAGTATTCTTGTAAAAAATAATAATTTTCCAGAATAATAATTTTCTTTTTACATAAATTTATTTAATGTAAAAATTATTAAACTCTCATAGATTGATAGGGGTCAATCTATGGAGTTATTATATATTTTTTTCTAAAACTAAATTAACATAGGTTTTTCTAAAGAAATTTACAAACCTCAAATAAATAACCAAACTTAATTTCTTGTTGACTATTTCTAATTATTAAATAAAATCTACTTAATAATAGGCAATTAAAACAACAACAAAAGCCCGAGATAAACTCGAGCTTTTATAAAACATAAGAGGGGGTTTTTATTTTACTTTTTTATCTGTACTCATTAGAAGATAAACAGCAACAACCAAACCAATAACAACCAATGCAAAAACACCTATCATAATTGTACCGTTTACCCAAGAAACAAGTGGTAAGTTTAATAATCTCATCTTTTATAATTTTACAGCTAAATTATAAAAGATCTGAAGTTTAAATTATGATAAAAATCAGTTTTTAGAACTTTATATTTAGAATATCACCACTTAATTGTAACAATTGTAATTCTATTAGTTTCGCATCAAATTTTGCATTGTTAAATGCCGTTTTAGAATTGATTAAATTAATTTGAGCTTGTCTAAATTCTATAGAAGTAACCTGTCCTAGTTTATAGCGTTCTGTAGTTCTATCAAAATTATTTTGTGTTGTTAAAACATTTTTTTCTTGAGCTTTTAAAACAAACAATTGATTGTTATAATTCTCCCAAGTATTTTTAAGATTATTCTCTATCGTTACTTTTTGTTGATCTAATAAAATTTTCTGATTCTCAAGAGCTATTTTGGCATTAGTAACATTTGTTTTTGTACTTCCACCATCAAATATATTCCAAGACAAACTTAAACCTGCATTTAAACCATTAGATGTTGTTGATTTTGGCTGAAAAGCGTTCGCAAGATTTTCGTTATCATTTTGGTTCCAACCATATGAAGTACTTAAACCCAAAGTTGGTAAATAATTTGATTTGTTTATTTTGATATTAAATTCACTGATAGCAATATTTTTTTCGTTCTGTTTTAAAGTAGCATTATTTGCAATTGTTTTTTGTTGTAGCTCGTCAAAATTCATCATATTGATAAATTCTACTTCTGTATCTACTACATAATTTACCTCTTTTTTAATACCTAAAATAATATTTAAACCACGCTTAACATTTATTAATTGTTGGTTTGCACTTATTAAAGTAATACTATCATTATTTACATCTACCTCTGCATTTAACAACTCTAATTTAGTCGATTGCCCATATTCATATTGATATTTTGCACGTTGTAATCTTTGTTTAGAAATGGATAAAGCTTCATTTAAATTCGCTTTATTTTCCGTTAATCTTGCAATTTGAAAATAAGAAGTAAACAATTGTAAATACGTATTTTCTATCGTTTCTCTAGCTTGTAGTTCTGTTAAATTATAGGTTTCTTTTAATTGCTGATAATTGTATTTTCTTCCCAAACCATCAAAAAGAGTGTAATTTAAACCAATACTTGCATTGTAAGATTTGGTTACAGCTCCTGTTGTAGATGTAGAATTTCCTGTTTGTGGTGTATTTGTTTGGTTATTTCTACTATAACTTGCACCAGAAGAAATAGCAGCCGTTGGCAAAAAACCTGTATTATAAATACTTGTATTGTTTTTTGCTACTTCTAAATTATTGTTAGCTATTTTAATACCAAAGTTGTTTTCTAACGTAATTTCTAACGCTTGTTTCTTTGTTAAAATTTCTTGTGAAATCCCTTGTAAAGTCGATAAAAAAACGACTGCTACTATTGTATTTTTAATGATCTTCATTTTCATCAAATTTAGATTCTATGATTGCTCTTTCTACTTCTTCTTTTGTAACCGCTTCTCCTACTTTTAACCATTTAACTCCTACTTTTATAGAATTAGAAACAGATAGTAATAATGGTAACATTATCAATGTTAAAACGGTTGCAATTGCAATTCCGTAAGAAATTGAAATTGCCATTGGAATTAAAAATTGTGCTTGCCTACTTTTTTCTAGTAATAAAGGCGCTAAACCTGCAATTGTTGTTAATGAAGTTAAGAAAATAGCTCTAAAACGAGATTGACCAGCAGCTACAAGTGCATCATCAAACTTCATTCCTTCTTTTAAGTAATTATTAAATTTACCAATTAAAACTAATCCGTCATTTACCATGATTCCTACTAAAGCAATAATTCCTAAAAAGGATAAAATTCCTATTGAAAAATCGTGAAAATAATGCCCCCAAACAACACCAATCATGCTAAAAGGTATCATAATTATTAATAAAATTGGCTGACTGTAAGAACGAAATGTAAACGCAATTACAATGTAAATCAACAATAAAATTATTGGTCCCACCAAAGCAACCGAATCTGTTGTTTTCTTTGCTTCTCTATTCTGGCCTTCGTAAAGTGGCGTTACAGAATGATATTTAGAAATAATTAAAGGCATTACTCTTGTTTTAATATCATCTAAAATTTCTGTAGCACTTGTTTCTAAATCCTTTAAATCTGCTGTAATTTGTATTTCTCTTTTTCCTTTTAAATGATTTATTGCAATATCTCCTCTTTCTATGGTATAGTTTGCAATTTCAGAAAACGGAACTCTTGATCCTGTTGGTGTTACAATACGCATATCATCTAAATCATTTATAGAAGATCTGTCTTTTTTATCATAACGTACCCAAACTTTAATTTCGTCTTGTCCACGCTGAAAACGTTGTGCTTGCAAACCGAAAAAACCATAACGAACTTGATTCATTATAGATTGCAAATTCAATCCTAATAAATATGCATTGTCTTTTAAAGTAATTTTAACCTCTTTAATTCCTGCAGGATCGTTGTCTGAAATATCTTTTAAAAGTGGATTATTTTCCAATTCTTCTTTTAACTCGTTTTTAGCTGCTTTAAGTTCTGTAATATTATTTCCTAGCAAAGAAACGGCAACTGGACTTCCTCCAAAATTACCTCCAGATCCAAAAACTAGACTTTCTACACCATAGACTTTTCCAACTTTATCACTAATTGCATTTGTTATCTCTGGTGATGAAAAATCTCTTGCTTCTCCTGGCAATAAATTTACACTTAGCGTAGCATTTGCACTTCCAGGACCTACTCGTTTTATTACATTTTCTACAACATCTATATCGCCTGTTTGTTTTTCTGAATATTCTTTATTTACCAACCAAACCTTTTCTTCTATAGATGAAATAATAGAATCTGTTATTTTTTCATTAGTACCTTGTGGCATTGTTAATGAAATTTTAACCTGATCACTAGCTACTCTTGGGAAAAAAGATTGTTTTACAATACCTGCATCCATTGCTAACTTGCTAAAAATTACTAAAGCAATTGGTATTGCAAAAGCAAATATTTTGTTTTGCAAACAGAATTTTAAAAATGGTACGTAAAAGGTATCTCTAAATTTAGACAACCACTTGTCTGCTGCTCTGTTTATTTTAGTAAAAAAAGCATCAATAAAATTGGTCTTTTTTTCTTTTCCATTCTCTAACCTTTTTCTATCTAAAGCTTTAGAATGTGCAATATGTGCAGGTAAAATAACCAATGCTTCAATTAAAGAAACTGATAAGGTTAATAATACAATTGTAGAAACTTCTCCAAAAAAACTTCCTATTCTACCATCTACAAAAAAGAACGTAGAAAAAGCAATAATCGTAGTTAAAATTGCAGATACAATTGGCGGAATTACCTCCATTGTTCCATCAATTGCTGCTTGTATTTTAGATTTACCTAAGTCGTAATAATGATGATAAATATTTTCTCCAATTACAATTCCATCATCAACCAAAATACCAATAACGATAATCATTCCAAAAAGTGATAACACATTGATGGTAACATTAAACTGTGCTGCAAAAATGAACATTCCGAAAAACGCTATTGGCAAGCCAAATGCTACCCAAATTGCTAAACGTAAATTTAAGAACAATGCTAAAAAGAATAAAACTAAAAGAATACCAACAACACCGTTTTCTATTAATAATTTAGTTCTTCCGTTTAAGGTTAAACTTCTATCGCTAGTTACACTTAATTGTACATTCTGGTTTTCTTGATTGTATTGATGAATGTATTCTTTAATTTTATCTGCTGATGAAATTAAATCTTCATTATTAGTATTACTAACTGTAATATCTATTGCTAAATTTCCATTATAATACAATCTGTCTGGTGTTTCTGACCAAGTATCTCTAACTTCTGCAATATCTTTTAAACGAATTATTGTACCGTTTGTATCTGTTCTTACAATTAAATTTTGAAGCTCAATACCATAATAAGAACGATTACTGGCTCTTATTAAATAATCTTCTTCAATTGTTTTTATATTACCACCAGTAATTAATATGTTAGAATTTCTTATTGCGTTAGAAACCTCTGTAAACGTTAAATTATAAGCTCTTAAATCGTTTTCTCTAACGGCTATTTCTATTTCTTCGTCTGGGAAACCAGAAAGTGCAACTTGCGATATCCCTTCGATTCCTCTAATATCATTTTCTACATTTCTTGCATATTGTTTTATCGCTTTTAATGAAATATTATTTCCACTAACCGTAAAACTTATCGTTGGTCTTATACTTTCTACTTTTGCTATAACTGCTGGTTCCATACCAGAAGGAAAAGACGGAACTCTATCTACTGCGTTTTTAACATCAGATAATACAACATCTATATTCTTGCCTTTCTCTACTTCTATATTTACAGTTGCAGAGTTTTCTCTAGAAACAGAAGTTACTCTTTCTACTCCAACTATTCCTTTTAAATTATCTTCAATTTTAAGCACAACACCTTCCTCCATTTCCGCTGGTGAAGCACCAGGATATGCTAAAGAAATGTTTATTAATTCAGAATCTACTAACGGAAAGAAAGAAGATTTCATACTAATAGCACCAACTAAACCAAAAACAATAAATGCAATAATCATTACATTTACAGCTACAGGATACTTAATAAAATAAGTAATGATTTTTTTCATAGCTTATTTCTTTTTATTGGTTTTTACTAGCATACCATCAAAAGCTCCTGGTAATGTTTGTGTTAATATTTTATCGTTATTTTTTAATCCTTTAATTACAACCGATTCTGCACCAAAGTAAACAGGATTAATTGTTACCAAACTTAAAATACTATCATTTTTAACTGTGTACACTGCTACATTATCTACTAATAATTTTCTAGGAATTTCTATAGCATCTTTTTCAGATTTAGCCACTAAATTCGCTTCTAAAAACATACCTTCTTTTAAATCTACATGCTTAACATCTACAAAAGCTTTTATGGTTTGTGTAACTTGGTCTACCTTACCATTTACACGAACCACTTTACCAACATAGTTTTTTGTTTTATCTAAATTAGAAAGAGACACAGCATTACCAACCTTTAATAAGTCTGCAAAAGCTGCATTTATAGAAACCTCTAATTCATAAACTCTAGGATCTATATATTCTCCTAACTTTTGTCCAACTCTAACTAAAGAACCAGGACTTACTAGCGTTTCAGTAAGAATTCCTGAAAAAGGAGCTCTAATTTTATATTTAGACAAACGAACTTCTAGGTTCTTAACATTGTAATATGCTGTTAAAACCCCTCTTCCAGAAATAAAATACTTTTCTTTATCTGTAGAAAATTTAGGTAGTTTTGGTGTGGTTTTATCCATATCAAAACCTTTTAAATATGCTTCCCATTTAATAAATTCTGTTGGATAATCTAATCTTAAATCTGGTAGAATTGCAGTAATTAAATTATTTAAATTACTTTTTTGAGATTGTAAACTAGCATAAAACTCATCACTATTAATGCTTAGCAATATTTCTGAATTAGTATATTTTGTTCCGGCTTTAAATAATTTGTTTGAAGATTTTAAAATACCAGAAACTTCAGAATACAATTCTATTTTGTTTTTAGCAGTTAAATTTCCGCTTGCAGATAATATTATTGGAATATCTCTATTCAAAACATTTTCTACAAAAACAGTTTTTATTTGTTTTTTAAATTTAGGCTTCGGTTTTTGATTTTTATCAACTAAATAGTTACCTAAAAAAATTGCGCCTATTATGGTTAAAACACCTAAAACGGCAAGTATTATTTTTCTCATGAATTGTTTAATTAAATATGTTCTGCTTTAGAGCAAAAATTAGTTTGTATTTTTTTGAATATTTTAATTATTTGTTGTTTCTCTTCTGGAGAAATATTTTGCTCCATTGTACTAATTAAATTTTGAATAACCGGTTTTGTTTTTTCAAATACTTCTTTACCAAACTCGGTTAAATACACATTTTTAATACGCTTATCTTCTTTACTTTGTTCTCTAAAAATGTACTTTTTAAATTCCATTTTAGTCAATAAACGTGTTAATGAAGATTTATTTCTTAACGTTAAAAAAGCCAATTCGTTTTGATTTAAACCATCTTGATCGTTTAATTTTTTAAGAACAATCATTTGTTCTTTTGTAAGGTCTAAACAATTTGATTTAAACGATTCCTGAATAAAATAATCAACTATTTTACCAGTTCTACCCAACCACGGTCCAATAGAATTCTCAAAATCTATATGTATTTGCTTTTCTTTCACTTTTGCAAAACTAATTAAATTCTTTAATTAGTTGCATATGCAACTAATTAATTTTATGTTAAAAAAACAAATTTTATTCGTTCATATATTTTACGCATCTTTATAATTCTATAAATATAAAAATGTCTTCTAATTTTAGAATTTCTCGTGCTTTTAAAAACGCAAAAAAAATTTGTTATAATGCAGATTCTAAATTTGTACTTTTTAGCGATTCACATAGAGGAGACAATGGTTTTGCAGATGATTTTGCACACAACAGAAGCATGTTTAAACACGCTTTAGAGCATTACTACAAAAAAGATTTTACCTATATAGAACTAGGTGATGGAGATGAACTTTGGGAAAATAGAAACTTCTCGAAAATATTTAAAGCTAATAAACATATCTATTTAGGACTTAAAAAATTTCATGATAAAAACCGATTACATTTTATTTGGGGAAATCATGACATGAAATATAAAAAACCATCAGCAATTCGTAAGAACTTACATTATTATTACGACTCTGTAACAGAATCTAAAAAAGAACTACTAATAGGAGTATCTTTTTCTGAAGCTATTGTTTTAGAAGATGAAAATAACGGAAAACAAATTTTTCTATTACATGGCCATCAAGCAGATTGGTTTAATTATGTTTTTTGGCGATTTAGTAGTTTTTTGGTAAAAGTACTTTGGAAACCTTTACAAATATTAGGCTTTTCTGACCCAACAAGTCCTGCTCAAAATTGGAAAGAAAGAATAAAGGTTGAGCATAAATTAGAAAATTGGATTCAAGAAAACAATAATCAAATGATGATTACAGGTCATACACACAGACCACGTTTTCCTGATAAAAATGAAATCCCGTTTTTTAATGACGGTAGTTGTGTACATCCTAGATCTATAACAGGTATAGAAATTGAAAACAATAAAATTTGCCTTATAAAATGGCATATTATTACTTTAGAAAACGGAACTTTACAAATTAAAAGAACCATTTTAGAAGGACCAGAAAGTTTAACACATTATATGAATTAATTTGATTTGTTGCTCTAACACAAATACGGCATTATTTTTCTCATCTATAGATGAGATTCCTTCCCAAATATGGGACGCTTTAAGCTGTACAAAAAACATTTATTTTCATCCACATTTTTTAAAATCAATAGAAGACAATCACCCAGAAATTATCTTTTCTTACATTGTTTTAGTTGATAAAAAACAAAAACCAACAGCTTTTGCTAGTATAAAAATTATTGATTTTCAACTAAATTCAATTAAAAACGATTTCGAATTCTTAAAAAATATTGGCAGAAAACTACATGTTTTTCCAAATAAAAAACCATTAAAATTATTAATATGTGGTAATACATTTGTAAGTGGAGAACATGGTGTTTATATAAAGGAAAATCAAGATAAAAAAGCCATTTTAAAAGAACTTGCAGAAAGTATTCATCATTTTGTAAACTCTGATAAAAATTTAAAAATAGACGCTTTTCTATTAAAAGACTTTACCAATGAATCTTTGTTTATTACTGATGAATTAAAAAAATTTAATTATCATCCTTTTTCTGTAGAACCAAATATGGTGCTTAAAATTGATGAAAACTGGAAAAATTTTGAGGACTACCTTGCTGCTATGAAAACTAAGTTTCGTGTAAAAGCAAAGAAAGCTTTTAAGCAAAGTATAAACATTAAGATTAAAGAAGTTACAGCTGTTAACTTAGCAAATCAATTACCAGAAATGACTAAATTATATAAAACAGTAGCTTCTAATGCAGGTTTTAATTTGGGTAATTTTAACTTAGAAACCTACAAAGACTTAAAAGAAAAAATATCTAAAAACTATGTTTTAAAAACCTATTGGTTAGATAACAAAATGGTAGGTTTTATCTCTGGTGTTATCAATAAAAATTCTTTAGACGCCCATTTTGTAGGCATTGATTATCAACTAAATAGAGAACACGCAATTTATCAAAGAATGCTATATGATTATATAGAAACTGCTATAAGTAAAGGGTTAAATAAAATTAATTTTGGTAGAACTGCAAGTGAAATTAAAAGTTCTGTAGGTGCTGTTCCTCAAGATTTAACTATGTATCTTCGACATAAAAAAAGTATTAAAAATAAAATTTTAAAGCTATTTTTGCAACGAATACAGCCAACACCATTTCAACAGAAATTTCCGTTTAAAGCAATAAAAAACCTCCATGAAAAATAGCAAAGAACTAATAGATCTTTTAAATTTAAAAGAAACTGAAAAAAATATTTTTTCTGGTGATAGTGTAACTATTGGTAGTCCTAATGTTTTTGGTGGCCAAGTTATTGCACAAGCGTTAAATGCCGCATATAGAACAGTTACAGAAAAACGGTTTGTAAATTCTTTACATGCTTACTTTTTAGAAGCAGGTAATTTATCTATTCCTATAGATTATCATGTACAAGAAGTTAGAAACGGTGGTAGTTTCTCTACAAGAAGAGTTACTGCAAAGCAAAAAGATAGAACAATCTTTATTTTAGCTGCTTCTTTCCATAAACAAGAGGATGGTTTTGAGCATCAAGCAGAAATGACAAACAATCTAAAACAACCTGAAGCATTATTAAGTTGGGATGATATGATTGTACAATTTGGAGCATTCATACCTAAATCTTTAAAAGATTTTTTAAGTATAGAGCGTCCAATAGATTTTAAACCAGTTCGAATTCCAAATCCATTAGAACCAAAAAATTTACCAGCAAAAGAAGAAATCTGGTTTAAGTTAAAAGGTGATATTCCTGAAATGGACTTACAGATGAAACACCAAATTTTAACTTATATTTCTGATTACAATGTACTAAATGCTGCATTTAACCCGAATGCAAAAGAATATAATTTTGGAAATACACAGACTGCAAGTTTAGATCATTCTATGTGGTTTTTTAGAGATTTCGATTTTAATGATTGGATGTTATTTTCTGCAGATTCACCTAATGCTTTTGGTGCAAGAGGTTTAAGTAGAGGTAATATATACACGAGAGATGGAAAATTAATAGCTTCATTTGCACAAGAAGGCTTATTAAGGCCTAAAAAAATGTAAACACATATTAAAATTAGTAAAATAAATGGATTCTTTTATTTATGTTTTAACCACAAATGGTTTGTTATTTTTATTAAGTATTATTTTTTGGAAATTTCCACCAAAAAAAATAAATAATTTATATGGATATAGAACTTTTAAAGCTATGCAAAATCAACAAATTTGGGATTTTGCAAATAATAATTTTAATAAAACCCTACTTGTTTATGCAGGATTATCTTTTTTAGGAAGCCTCATTCTTGCTAATTTTTCTGCTAAAGAAATTACTTGGGAGCCGATGGTTTTAGTAATGCTATCTATTGTTGTAAGCATAATTAAAACAGAACGTGCTTTATCCGATAACTTTACTGAAGAAGGGAAAAAGAAATAATTCTAGTTTTTAGCAATTATTACTACATTATCTAACTCGTAAGTACCATCAAAACTATCGTTGCTATTACCTGTATATTTAAAAGCGATATAAACCGTTCCAGAATAATCAGATAAATTTATATAGGTCGAATTTTTAAATGCATTAAAGTCGTCATTATTCAGTGCAATTCTTGCCGGCAAAGAAACCCAAGTAGCTGTAGAAATTGATGTTGTTAAACCATCCCAATTAGAAGAAATTAAAACCTCTAACGCACTACCATCTGCAAACGAAGTAGATGTATCAAAAGACAAATACTCTTCGGTGGTAGTAGTTAAATCAATTCCTTCAGTAATCAACCAAGAAACATTTTGTTCATCTCCAGATCTGTAAGAGCTCATTCTAGCTGCTCTACTCATAGAATTAGTATCGTCGTAAGCTCTCCAAGATTTAGTACCAAATTCTTTATAGTTTGTCCAATTTAAAATATTTATTTCGCCAGATGTAGCTTCAAAATCTTGATTTAAAAGTGTTAAAGAGTACTCTGCTAAATCCATGGATTCACATCTGGTTTCATTCATTTCAACATCATCATCAGAGTTTAAAACCAAAACAGTAAAATCTCCACCAAAATCTTTAGAAACCAAAGCATTAATAGTTCCGCCACCTTCGGGCAATGCTTTATTAGCAAAACTAGCAAAAGAACTTGTTTCTAAAAAGGTAGTAACATAACCTGGTCCTTGGCAAGTTTCTACAGTACGTTTAGTATCAAAATCTTCATTAGGATCTACAAAGGTTTTCCCTTTTAAATTCGTAGAAAAAAAAGCATTTTCTATCGATACAAAAGTTCCAATATTAGAAGCGTTATCTAAGCCACCTAAGGTTATAATTTTGGGTATAATTTCTTCAGTTCTTATCGACCTAAATAAATGTTCTTCTTCTTGATTTAACGTTACACTTTCAACTTCCCTAACATCTGTTAACTTTATTTTTCCTGCAATTGTGGTTACACCGTCTCCAGAATTTGTTTCTCCTAAGTATAAATCTTTAAGTTTTATATACACTTCTCTACCAAAATTATATTTATTATAAATATTATTCAAATTTAAAGCAACCTTAATACCTGCTGTAGGGTTTTCGGGTGCATCTTGCATATAAAATTCTCTGAAGAAATTTCCAGTTCTATCTGAAGAAACTACATATCCTTTTACAACAATATTCGAAACTATTTTTAGAGGATCGCTTCCAGAAAGATACAAACTCTTTAAATCTTTAATGGATTTTAACTCTAGTTGATTGTTTTTAATACTATCTAATAATAAATTTAAATTTTCGTTTTCTTCAACCCCTAAGCTTTCAGGTAGTTTAAAATCACCATCTTCTACACAAGAGAAGAAAAAAATACTAGTTAAAAAAACTAAGGTTAGAATTATTCTTTTATCACTTTTCATATTCCTTTTTTTATTTTTTATTTAAAATCGTACGCTTATATTTAAAAAGTAAGTTGCACCTCTACCATACCAATATTTATTTCCAAAAACAGGTATATCTAAAGTTTTATCACTTTTTAACTCTCTATAATTTGCGTTTCTACCTTGCTCAAAACCTCCAGATTTATACTCTTTACCTAGTAAATTATTTACCGTTGCAAAAACACTTATAAATTTGTCATTCACTTTCCAGGATTTACCTCCAATTAAATTAATCACCTTATACGCATCAAATTTTTCTTGGTTTAATAACTCTTTTGCTATTTCTATATCATAATCTAAAAAAGGTAAACCATCAGAATCTGTATAGAAATTACTAGATCTATTTAAAGGAGCAACATCAACATATGTATTGCTAAAAAAGTTTGCTGTAGCACCAATAAACCAATAACTTGGGTCTCTGTATTCGAAACCAATCGAATATGCATTTTGTGGACCAGCAGCTAATTTGTAGTTATTAAGGTTTGCGGTATAATCTCCAGAACGACCATTTTTATCGAACACACCTTCGTTTGTTATATCTGAAGTTAAATATAAATTTGGATTGTTTGCATAGGTAAATTGCCCTAAAGAAGCTGCCCCTTTTAATTTTATAGATGATGTTACTTGGGCCTCAACTCCTATTTCTATACCTAAATGTTTTTTTTGGATACCAGATAAAATTTCTTGTACAAAAGCTGTGTTGTCTCCACCAATTCCATCACCAAAATAAAAAGAAATTTCAGTTGCGTCTTTTACACTAGTATAATAAGCAGTAAGTCTCGATGTAATTATTGGGCTTCTTACAATATAACTTACATCTGCAGAAAACACCTTTTCGCTTGTAAGATTCTCTACAGTATTATTATTTTCCCTAGAGTTTGAAAATGAGTTTCTAATTGTTGGTGCATCAGTAAAAAAGGCTGCATTTGCATTAATTAAATGTCTTCCGGTAATTTTATAAGTTGCTCCAGCTTTTAAACCATAGTTCGTAAATTGTAATTTCTTAGATTTACCAAGTGAATTATCTGTAAACCTTCCGTTTTGATACAAACCCTCTCTTTGATGTGAAGTTTGAGAGAGATTTGCAGCTACAAAGTAATCTAGTTTTTTGCTTTTAAACTGACTTTGTAAAAACGCACTTGCAACATCAGAATTTATATTATAATTGTATTTAAACGTATCTCCTTCTTTTGCAATAAAATTTGGGTTCAATAAATTATTCTGTCTTTCAGATTCTGAATCTGCAAAATTATTAATATCTAAATAGCCTATTCCGCCTAATAAATCTATAATGTTTGCAGAATTATTAGAACGTAATCGTTTGTATTCGATTTTAGCGTTTAAGATTATATTATTGTTTAATTCTGAATTAAAAATCGTATTTACAGTTAGTTGTTTATCCTCTATTCTATCTTCATAAATTACATATGCGTTCTCAATTCCTAAGTTCGCATTGTTAGTATTCGCCTCAAAAATTCCATTCCAATCTAATTGTCCGTCATTTTTAAAATTTTGAAGCGCCTCATAAGCACCTGCTAAATCACCATTTCTAAGTTGATAACTTGGTAAATATTGATAATAAGAAGGACTTGGGTTAGCGCCACCATTAAAATCTAAACGGCTATTTCCTATTTTCCCGAATTGATAAGCAACATTTGTTTGTAATGAAGTCTTTTTTGATACATTCCAATAATGATTCAACATTAAAATTGGTTCTTTTACTTCTTTAATTCTTGAATTTACTTTTTTACCATTTAAAAAACCCCAGTATTCATTATAAACTATTCCTTTAACATCAAAAACTTCTTGTGTATTTGGTGATGATTTTCCTCGTCTATTTGGTGTAAAAACAGCAGTTAAACCTATACTATGTTTATCGTTAAGTTTCTTTTCTACTGCTCCAAAAAGTGAATATGCATTATAAGTAGTACCCTCATTAAAGCCTTCATTTCCTGCTCTTCTGCTCGCAGAAAATGTCATAGACCAACCATTATTTATCATTCCTGTAGCATGTGTTGCTATTAAACGGTGCTCATAACTTCTGTTGGAAGATGAATATGAAATACTTGTACCAGGTCTTTGTTGCGATGCTCTTGTGTTTATATTTGTAGATCCTAAAACACCACCAAAAGTATAACTAGAAGCCGATAAACCATTACTAAATTCTTGATTTCTTAACACATCATTTAAACCACCCCAATTGCTCCATTGTGCTCTACCATCAAATATTTTATTCATTTCTATACCATTAATAAGCACTTTACCGTTTCCAGAATCTAAGCCTTTAATTCTAAAAAAAGAAGAACTAAACTCAAATGCTGCGGTTCGTAAATAAATATCTTTTGATGCTTGTAAAAGTCCAGAGATATTATCAGCTGCACTAGTATCATCATTTAATTCGTCATCTGTTAACGTAATAATACTTAGGTCTTCTGCTACGGTAATATCTTTATATAACAATATAATTCCTAAATCTATAGTTTTGCCAGTAAGCTCAATAGGAAAATTTTGGGTCTCATAACCTTTAAATGAAATTTCTAAAATAGAATTTCGCTTTAGGAGGTTTTCAAAATTAAAAACACCTTTAATATTGGTTAATATACGCTGTTTAGTGTTCTTTAACTTAATTAAAACTCCAGAAAGTGGTTTTTCGGAATTACTATCTACAACAATTCCTTTTACAATGTTTTGACCATTAACCTCTATAAATGAGATTAATAGCAAACATGTTGCCATAACAATTTTTTTCATAAATACTTTATACTCTAATTTTTCTTTTTCTCAGTCGCATCTAAATTTAGGTAAAAAAAAATTAACATTTCTAAAAACATGTTAACTTCTTATTCAAAATCGCCTTAGTTTACTACCTTTAGACTAAAAAAATATCATATATATGAAAAATAAAATATTTTTATTTTTACTGTTTTCCTTATCTATTACTTCTGTTTTCTCTCAAAAGAAAAGTAAAGAATATACAATTAGAACTATCGCTTTTTATAATTTAGAAAATTTATTTGATACTATAAATGATGTAACTAAAAATGATGAAGCAAGCCCAATGATGGCTATAAAAATAAATAGGTCTAAAATTTATTGGGATAAAATTGATAAACTCGCAAGTACAATTGCACAAATAGGTAAAGAAAAAACAAATACAAGTCCTGCTATTATTGGTATATCTGAAGTAGAGAATTTAAGTGTAATCGAAGATTTAGTAAAATCTAAACACTTAGTTCATAAAGATTATGGAATTATTCATTACAATTCTCCAGACAAAAGAGGTATTGATGTTGCTTTGCTATATCAAAAAAGGTATTTTAAACCCATACATCATGAAGCTTTTAACCCTAGAATTTACAAAAACAACTTTAAAGTTTACACAAGAGATCAACTACTAGTTTCTGGTTATTTAGATGATGAATTGATTCATATAATAGTTAATCATTGGCCTTCTAGAAGTGGCGGAGAAGCTAAGAGTAGACCTTTACGAGAAAAAGCAGCTTACCAAAACACACAAATTATTGCACAAATTAGAAAAAATGATCCTAATGCTAAAATTCTTACCATGGGAGATTTTAATGATGATCCTATAAACAGTAGTTTTAAAAAGGTATTAAAAACGAAAAGCAAGAAAAAAAATGTTGGTAAAGATGACATTTACAATCCTTATGAAAACATGTTTAGAAGAGGCTTTAACACTCTTGTTTACAGAGACAATATAAATCTTTTTGATATGATTTTAATTTCGTCTCCATTATTAGATAAAGGAAAAAAAGATTTTTCTACTTATAAAATGTATAAAGCTATGATTTTTAATAAAAAGTTTCTAAATCATAAAAAAGGAAGGTTTAAAGGCTATCCGTTTAGAAGTTTTTCTAATGGAGTTTATACTGGCGGATACTCAGATCATTATCCTGTCTACATGTATTTAATTAAAGATAAAAAATAGTTTATAAAACGCAAAAAACCCACAACTATTAAGTTGTGGGTTTTTTTGATAAAAAATTATTGCCTTGTTATATGTATAAATTAATCTTTTGCAGATACAAATCTATAATATAAGTATGTGTAAGCATCTCTAGGTATAATAGTAATCCACTTTTTGTGTTTTAAATACCATTTAAAACGAATTGAATTTACTCCTTTTGTTAAATATGCAGCAATAAAAGGATGCAGGTGTAATTGTATCTTTTTATTTTTTGATTTACTATTTTCTATTTTTAAAATATACTTTTCTAAATCTGCTTCAATTTTGTCTAACAAAACTATTGGAGCTTCTACTTGTCCATTTATATTTGGGTTGGCTTCGGTAGTTTTTATACTTAACTCAGGTCTAACCCTTTGTCTTGTAATTTGTACCAATCCAAATTTACTTGGAGGTAAAATTTTGTGCTTTGTTCTATCTAAAGACATCGCCTCTTTTAAATGTTGAAACAGTTTATTTCTGTTTTCAACTTTGTGCATATCAATAAAATCTACAACTATAATTCCTCCCATATCACGCAATTGTAATTGACGTGCTATTTCGGTAGCCGAAATAAGATTTACTTCTAATGCAGTATCTTCTTGAGAGCCAGCTTTATTAGAACGGTTTCCGCTATTTACATCAATAACGTGTAAAGCTTCGGTATGCTCTATAACTAAATAGGCACCTTTGCTCATAGAAACTGTTTTTCCAAACGAAGTTTTAATTTGTCTTTCTATTCCATATTTTTCAAAAATAGGTACTTCAGACTTATGCAACTTTACAATCTTTTCCTTTTCAGGATAAATTTCTTGTAGATACTCTTTTATTTCTACTTTCAAAGTTTCATCATTTGTTACAATGTTTGTAAACGTTTCATTCATAACATCTCTTAAAATAGAAGATGCTCTATTTAACTCACTTAATATTTTAGTTGGTGTGTTTGTATTAGGTATACTTTTACACATTTTTTGCCAACGTTCTAATGAGTTTTGCAAATCTTTATCTAATTCTGCTACCTTTTTTCCTTCGGCTACAGTTCTTAAAATAACGCCAAAACCTTTTGGTCTTATGCTTTTTGCTAATCTTTTTAAACGTTCTTTTTCTTTTGGATCTTCTATCTTTTGCGATACAGAAACTCTGTTAGAAAAAGGAACTAAAACCAAATACCTACCTGCAATAGAAAGCTCTGAGCTTAATCTAGGGCCTTTTGTAGAAATTGGTTCTTTTACTATTTGTACTAATAGGTTTTGTCCTGTTTTTAGTACATCTTTAATACTACCGTCTTTGTTAATGTCTTTCTCGAACTGAAAGTTCTTTAAAGTGAATTCTTTATACTTACCTGTGCCTACTTTCTTAATGAATGAATTTAATGAGTTTACTTGCGCACCTAAATCATGATAATGTAAAAACCCATCTTTTGGGTAACCTACATTTACAAAGGCAGCATTTAAACCGGTTAACACTTTTCCTATTTTGGCTAAAAATATATCGCCAACAGAAAATTTGTTATCGGTTGTTTCATTATTTAATTCAATAAGTTTTCCATCTCTTAATAAGGCAAAATCAATATCAGATGAATTTGAACGAATTATCAATTCTGTTTTCATACTGAACTGGTTTTAACACTGCACATCGTTGTGCAGATGGATTAATATTGTCAGGTATTTGTAATACCAATGAGGTTAGTTTAACCTCGATGTCAATGAACTTTTTTCTTGTTTTTGCTAAAACAAGAAGAAAAAGTAAGCGAATGCTTACTTTTTCTTCTTGTGTCTATTAGCTCTTGCTCTTTTCTTTCTTTTGTGTGTAGAGA
>CAJQQH010000050.1 GCA_905480405.1 uncultured Polaribacter sp.
GTAATTTCTTGATCAGAAAGCGGAACTGTAAACTCTTTATAATTTTTTACTCTATCTTTTACAGAAGTATATTTTTCATCCTGTCTTTCAAATTCTTTAAATCCTGTTACTTTTCCCATGACATTATGTTGTTGTTAATTCTTCTACCATTTGTTCTTCTGTTTCTAATCTAATTAATGCTTTCTTATATTCAGTTGGCATTACTCTTACAAAGTTTTTTAAACTTGTTTCCCAGTTTTCTAACAATGAAGTTCCTTTTTTACTATCAGTATATAATACATGATTTTTAATTGTAGCTTTTAAATCTGCTGCATCTTCATCAGTAATACTTTCAAATTCGATAGTTTCTTTGTTACAAAGACCATTAGCAAATTTATTTTCTGGGTCATAAACATAGGCAATTCCACCACTCATTCCTGCTGCAAAATTCCTACCTGTTTTACCTAAAACAATCACTTTACCACCTGTCATATATTCACAACAATGATCACCAACACCTTCTACAACAGCAGTTGCTCCAGAGTTACGAACTGCAAAACGTTCTCCTGCAATTCCATTGATGTATGCTTGACCATCAACAGCGCCAAATAAACAAACGTTACCTACAATAATATTATCTTCAGCAATGAAGTCTGCTTTAGTAGGTTTTTTAACTATTAATTTTGCTCCAGATAAACCTTTACCTAAATAATCATTTGTATTTCCTTCTAAAATAAATGTTAATCCGTGCGCACCAAAAGCTCCAAAACTTTGCCCAGCAGAACCAGTAAAGTTGATGTTTAAAGTATCTTCTGGCAAACCTAAATGACCATAAATTTTAGAAATTTCGTTACTAACAATAGCACCAACTGTTCTGTTTGTATTTTTTATTGGATAAGAAAGGTTTGTTTTTTCTTTTCTATATAAAGCTCTATGTGAATCTTTTAAGATGGTAAAATCTAAAACATTTTCTAAATTATGATCTTGTTTTTCAGTGTTTCTAACAGTCATATCCTTATAAGAAGTAGGTCTGTGTAAAATACTTGATAAATCTAAACCTTTAGCTTTGTAATGTTTAATGGCTTTGTTAGCGTTTATTTTATGAGTTTGACCAACCATTTCTTCTAAACTCCTAAAGCCTAATTGCGCCATAATTTGTCTTAATTCTTCAGCAATATAATAGAAGAAATTAATAACATGTTCTGGAGTACCTTTAAAGTTTTTACGCAATTCCTTATCTTGAGTTGCAATTCCTACAGGACATGTATTTAGATGACATTTACGCATCATAATACAACCTGAAGCTACTAAAGGAGCAGTTGCAAAACCAAATTCTTCAGCACCTAAAAGCGCTGCATTTGCTACATCTCTACCAGTTTTTAATTGACCATCACATTCTACAACAATTCTGCTTCTTAAATCGTTCATGACCAAAGTTTGTTGTGCTTCTGATAAACCAAGTTCCCAAGGTAAACCAGCATGTTTTAATGAGGTTAAAGGTGATGCACCTGTACCTCCATCATAACCAGCAATTAATACAACATCTGCTTTTGCTTTTGCAACACCAGCAGCAATAGTACCAACACCAACTTCAGAAACTAATTTTACATTAATTCTGGCTTCGCGATTTGCATTTTTTAAATCAAAAATTAATTGTGCTAAATCTTCAATCGAATAAATATCATGATGTGGAGGAGGAGAAATTAATCCTACAAAAGGAGTTGAATTTCTAGCAGCAGCAATCCAAGGTAAAACTTTTTCACCTGGTAGTTGTCCTCCTTCACCAGGTTTAGCACCTTGTGCCATTTTTATTTGAATCTCTTTTGCATTGGTTAAATAATGAGACGTGACTCCAAATCTACCAGACGCAACTTGTTTAATTGCAGAGTTTCTACTATCACCATTAATATCTTTTTGAAAACGTTTTCTATCTTCACCTCCTTCACCAGAATTAGATTTCCCTCCAATTCTATTCATAGCAATTGCTAAATTTTCATGTGCTTCTCTAGAAATTGAACCATAAGACATTGCACCCGTTTTAAAACGTTTTACAATATCTGTCCAAGGCTCTACTTCATCTAAAGGAATAGGGTCTAAATTATCAAACTGAAATAATCCACGAATTGTCATTAAACTTTCTGACTGTTCATTTATTGCTTTGGCATAAACATCATAACTAGCTTGATCACTTAATCTTACAGCTTGTTGTAATTTAGAAACTGTTGTAGGATTAAATAAATGACGTTCACCATTTCTTCTCCATCTATAATCTCCACCAATATTTAAACCTAAATTTTTATCAATTTGATTGTCTGGATATGCTTGTTTATAGCGTTGATCAATTTCTTTTTCTATTTCATATAAGCCAATACCTTCAATTCTTGAAGCTGTATATGGAAAATATTTTTCTACAAATTGTGAGTTGAAACCTACAATTTCGAAAATTTGAGAACCTCTATAAGAATGTAATGTTGAGATTCCTATTTTGTTCATTACTTTTAGGATTCCTTTTCCAATTGCATCATTAAAATTATCAACTGCTTTTTGTTCATCCATATCAGTTATGAAACCATCTTTTACTTGCATTCTGATAATTTCATTAACCATATAAGGATTAATTGCACTAGCTCCATAACCAAATAAAGTTGCAAAATGATGTGGTTCACGGGGTTCTGCAGATTCAATTATGATATCAAAATAAGAACGTTTTCTTAAACGATTTAATTGATGATTTACAAATGAACAAGCTAATAAAACTGGTATTGGTGCCATTTTTTGATTAACACCTCTATCAGATAAAATAATGATGTTTGTTTTTCTGTCTAATGCTTTTTCAATTTGAATAATAATATTATCTAAAGCATCTTCTAAGCCATTTAATCCTTGTGCTTTTGGATATAAAATTTCAATTGTTTCTGCTTTGAAACTTTCAACATTTATAGATCTAATTTTTTCTAAATCACCATTAGAAATTACAGGGTTTTGTATACCTAACTTTCTACATTGTCTTTCTGTGATACTAAAAATGTTTCTATCTTTTCCTAAATTTAAACTGATGTCTGTTACAATTTTTTCACGAATTCCATCTAAAGGCGGATTTGTAACCTGAGCAAATAACTGTTTAAAATAGTTAGAAATTAATTGAGGTCTATCTGATAAAACAGCTAAAGGAGTATCAATACCCATTGACCCTAAAGCTTCTTTACCAACTTGAGCCATTGGTGTTATTACTTCTTGAATATCTTCAAATGTATAGTTAAATAAACGTTGACGTGTTTTAATATCAATCGTTTCAATTGCACAAGTTTCTACATTATATGGAACATCTTTTAAATGTAAACGAGTTTTGTCTAACCATTCTTGATAAGGTCTTTCAGAAACAATTTTGCTTTTTATTTCTTCATCTTCAATAATTCGTCCTTTATTCATATCAACCAAGAACATTTTTCCTGGTTCTAACCTTCCATGTCTTTTTACATCTTCAGGAGCAACATCAACCACACCAATTTCTGATGACATAATTAATTTACCACTTTTTGTAACTGTATATCTTGATGGTCTTAAACCATTTCTATCTAATAATGCACCAATATAATCTCCATCTGTAAAAGGAACAGAAGCTGGTCCATCCCAAGGCTCCATTATGCAACCATTATATTCGTAAAAAGCTTTACGCTCTTTAGACATGGTTTCATGTTTTTCCCAAGCTTCAGGGATCATCATCATCATAATTTCTGGTAATGAACGACCTGTATGGGTTAACAATTCTACAACCATATCCATTGAAGCTGAATCCGATTTTCCTGGTAAAATAATAGGAAATAACTTGTCTATTTGTGTTCCAAAAACATCACTTTTCATGATTTCTTCACGAACACGCATTCTACTTACGTTTCCACGTAAAGTATTAATTTCCCCATTCTGACACATGTGTCTAAATGGTTGTGCTAACTCCCAAGTTGGCATTGTGTTTGTTGAAAAACGTTGATGAACTAAAGCCAAACGTGTTACTAAATCTATTTCCTGTAAGTCTTTATAATAAGGACCAATATCTTCTGGCATAATAATACCTTTATAGATAATTGTTGTTATTGATAAACTTGGAACATAAAAATAGTCACCTTCAGAAATTTTAGAATTTCTAATTTCATGTTCTGCTATTTTACGAGCTGCATATAATTTTGCTTTAAAAGTAGCTTCGTTTATTTCGTCATTTTTACCTACAAAAAGTTGCTCAATATTTGGTTCTGAAGCTAAAGCAATTTCTCCTAATTGAGAAGAATCTACAGGGACTTTTCTCCATCCTAAGATTACAAGTCCTTGTTCTCTTATCTGATTTTCGAAAGTAGTTTTACAAAAGTTATATTGATTAGAAACTTTTGGAAGAAAAACCATTCCAACAGCATATTCTCTTCTTTGAGGTAAAGGAAAATCACAAACTCTTGTAAAGTATTCATGAGGAATATCTATCAATAAACCAGCTCCATCTCCAGTTTTTCCATCTGCACTTACGCCTCCTCTATGTTCTAATTTTACTAGTATTTCTAAAGCATCATGTATAATTTGATTTGTTTTATCTCCATTCAAATTACAGATAAAACCTGCCCCACAATTTTCGTGTTCAAATTCCGGTAAATATAAGCCTTGTTTCTTCATTTTGTATTGAATTATGCTGGCTAAATTATAAATTTTGTTAGGAATAATGTATTGAATTGGAGATTTTAGTAAAATTTTTACAATGAAAATAAATTTATAGTGATATAAATTAAATTATGATAATTTAAGCTTCTTTATTTAAGAATATCATAAAAAGTAAAAGCATAAAAAGGACTGTAAAATTAATTTACAGTCCTTTTTATAATAAGTAATCAACTAATTACTAATAATCTTTAGTGTTCATTCAATCTAAAATCTGGATAAGCATCCATACCATGTTCATGAGCATCTAAACCTTCTAATTCTTCTCTTTCGCTAACTCTAATTCCTACAGTTTTCTTTAGTGTAAAGATTATTAAGAATGAGGCAGTTATACAAAAAGCAGCATAACAAGCAACACCTGTTAATTGAATTAAAAATGTATGTTCAGGATTTGTAGAAAAGAGACCTACAGCTAATGTACCCCAAATACCACAAATTAAATGTACTGCAATTGCTCCAACTGGATCATCTAATTTAATAGCATCTACAAAACTTACGGCAAAAACAATTAATACTCCAGCAATTCCTCCAATTAAGATAGCACTTTCAGGAGTCATAACATCTGCACCTGCAGTAATACCAACTAAACCTCCTAAAATACCATTTAAGAACATTGTTAAATCTAAGTTTTTGTATTTAATAAAAGATACAATTGCAGCAACTACACCACCTGCAGCAGCAGCTAAACAAGTAGTAACTAAAGTTAATGAAGTTAATTCAGGGTCAGCAGATAACACAGAACCACCATTAAATCCGAACCAACCTAACCATAAGATTAATACACCAGCAGTAGCTAAAGGAATATTGTGACCTGGGATTGCTTGTGGTTTTCCGTTTTTGAATTTCCCAATTCTTGAACCTAATAACCAAACAGCAACTAAAGCTGCCCATCCACCTACAGAGTGTACTAAAGTAGAACCAGCAAAGTCATAGAATCCCATTTGGTCTAAAAATCCTCCACCCCATTTCCAGGAACCAGCAATTGGATAAATTAAACCTACATATATAACAGTAAAAATCATAAAAGGTCCAATTTTCATTCTCTCAGCAACAGCTCCAGAAACAATTGTAGCAGCTGTAGCAGCAAACATTCCTTGAAATAAGAAATCTGTCCACCAAGTATAACCACCATCTGCATATTCAGCTGTCATTCCGTTTTCTGGAGGTGTAATGCCAAATCCAGCAAAATCTAAAATTCCAGCAGATCCTTCAGCAAATCCTGGATACATTAAGTTAAATCCACCAATATAATAAAGTAGCAAACCAACTGTAATGATAAATATATTCTTAAATAAAATATTAATTGTATTTTTT
>CAJQQH010000051.1 GCA_905480405.1 uncultured Polaribacter sp.
CCTTCTCCACCAAACAAACCTCTACCTAATTTTTTAGAAAACTCGATCCCTATAGAAACTCCTTTTGCTGCGCATAAAAAAGCATCTTTCTGGCAAATAAATTTACCCCCAAAGGCTGTTAAATCAATAGGTACAATTTTACCTGGATAAGGTGAAGCAAATGAGATTTGTTTTTTACCAACTCCATCATTTGTAAAAACTGTCATAAACAAACTTTCTCCTGTTAGGATTCTTTTTCCTGCAGAAAATATTTTACCCAATAAACCTTTATCTTGATTAGATCCATCACCTAAAATGGTATTCATTTTAATATTATCATCCATCATCATAAAAGTACCTGCTTCTGCAACAACACCTTCCTGCGGATCTAACTCAATCTCTACAAATTGCATTTCTTCTCCAAAAATTTTATAGTCAATTTCGTGAGCATTTCTATTAGACGAGTTCTGCGGAATTTTATCTTGATACATATGATTTATTTTTAAGTTTATATATTATTAGATGGTTTAAATTACTTTTTGTTACAAGAAGTTCACAAAAAAAATAAAGAAATTACTATAATAACAAAAAATTAACGACTACTTATTATACACTTTTAACTAAACACTTACTTTTGCTACTATGTAAGTTAAACCTATATTTAACTACTAAATAACAAAAAATTATTATGAAATATTTATCTCCAGAAATAGAAGCTTTATCTAAACGATTTGAAGTAACAAAATCTTTAGCACGTACAAATGTATCTTGTGGTATTTTTCAAGATTGTGATTACAAAGAGAAAAGACCTACATTATATAAAAAGAATAGCCAACTTTAACTTTTTACTCTAATACTCCAATGAAATTGGAAATTAGAAACCTTTACTCCTTCTTTATTTTTCCCTTCTGCTGTTAACACAATTAATTGCCCTTCTCCTGTTTTTATAGATCTTTGTATAGCATCTCTTATTTCTACACCACCTGTACAAGTAAAAGTAATTCTACCTGTTGCTTTTTTAAAAAACTGTGCTTCTTGATGCGTTACTAGCATAGAAACCTTTCTCTTAGAATCATCTATAGCCTTCATAACTAAAATACCGGTTGGCATTTCTGCTGCCATACCTTGTGCTGCCCAAAACATGCTTTTAAACGGGTTTTGATTCATCCACCTATGTTTTATAGTTACTACAACCTCATTATCTGTTATAGATCTTACTCTAACACCTCCAAAAAAAGCTAATGGAAGTTTAATTAAATTAAAAAAATTGACTTTAGCAGGTGTAAATTTCATTTATATTTTTTAAAACGATTAAATTATAATTTTATATTGTTATAAATTATATTTCTCACAAGATATCATTTTTTTTTCAAAACCTCAACATTAACAGTACATATAGCTTATTCTACTCCTTTTTCAGTATCAAAAAAAAATGTTAATAAAATGTTAATTATAGTACTATGTATTGCATAATACCTTTTTAAAGACATATATTTGCATAGGATAGTATTATAATCTTTTAGAACACATGAAAAAAAATAACGAAAATACCAATGCTTTTTTAATTCACATATCTGCATTTGCAGGTTTTATATTTCCATTTGGTCATATAATTACACCACTTATTGCGTGGCAAACATTAAAAGAAAGAAGTCCATTTTTAGATGAACAAGGTAAAGAAGCTATTAATTTTAATATTAGTTATACACTTTATGTTTTTCTTTTAACCTTAACATTTATCCCTTTTGCCTTTGGGTCTTTTTTTAGAAACCATAATAATTTCTTTAATAACAACAATTTTAATTTCGATTTCGACTTTAATAATATTTTTGGATTTATAGGCATCGGATCTATAACAGGTATTATCTATTTAATAGGAATTGCACTTGTAATTATAGCCTCTATAAAAGCAAGAGATGGAGAAAATTACAAATATCCGTTTACAATAAAATTTATAAAATAAAAATTTAAACCACAATACATGAAGATTGAAAACACAAAAGCGCAAATGCGAAAAGGTGTTTTAGAATTCTGCATTTTATCTATCTTAAAAAATGGTGATGCATATACTTCTGAAATTCTTAAAACGCTAAAAGGTGCGGAAATGATTGTGGTTGAAGGAACCATTTATCCGTTATTAACTCGTTTAAAAAACGCAGGTTTATTAACTTACAGATGGGAAGAATCAACCTCAGGACCACCAAGAAAATATTACGTTTTAACAGAAAACGGAGGCATGTTTTTAAAAGAATTAGATAAAACATGGAACAATTTAGTAAATGCAGTACACCAAGTAACTAGTAAAAAATCGACTACAAATGAATAAGACTATCAACATAAATTTAGGCGGATTTTTCTTCCACATAGATGAAGTTGCCTATCAGAAATTACGAAGATATCTCGAATCGATTTCTAAATCGTTAAGTGATGATCCTCAAGGAAAAAACGAAATTATTGCAGATATAGAAGCTAGAATTAGCGAACTTTTATCAGAAAAAATTACGGACGCAAGACAAGTTGTTAACGAAAGTGATATAGATGATATTATTGTTATTATGGGGCAACCAGAAGATTATGCAGAGGCTGAACAAGAATATAATGACGCTAGTTATTCGTATTCTAGAAACAACAGCTCTGGAAAAAAATTATTTAGAGATGGTGATGATAAATTTTTAGGTGGTGTAGCATCTGGAATTGCACATTATTTTGATTTAGATACTATTTGGGTTCGTTTAGCATTACTTGCTTTATTCATTTTTGGAGGCTTTGGTGTTTTACTATATATTATTCTTTGGATATTATTACCAGAAGCTAAAACAACTGCAGAAAAACTGCAAATGGAAGGCGAACCTGTTAATATTGATAATATTGAGAAAAAGATACGAGAAGAGTTTAACAATGTCTCAGAAAATGTATCGGTTTTTGCAAATCAAGCATCAGATAAAATTAAAGAAGGTGCTAGTGAGTTTTCCGATAAAATGAGTAAAACTTTTTCAGCAAAGACAAAAAAAAATAACGGAGTAAGCGATTTTGTAGATACGCTAGGTAAAATTATACTTGCAATTTTTAAAGTAATTGGTAAATTTATCGGTATCATTATCATCTTTGTTTCAGCTGCTGTTATTTTATCTCTAATTATTGGAGGGTTTTCTGTAGGAAGTTTAGAATGGTTAAATGTTGATGGTGAGTTTTTACACTATCCACCGTTTTTTATAGATTCTGTAATACCAAAATGGTTACTTACCTTATCTGCCTTTTTGCTAATAGGTATTCCGTTTTTAATTCTATTTATTTTAGGTTTACGAATCTTATCTAGTAATGTTAAAAAACTAAGCAAGCCAACATCTTTAACACTATTAGGTATTTGGGTAATTGCTTTATTAGCAATGATATTTACTGGTTTAGATTTTGGAACTTCACACTCAACTTATGGTCAATCAACAGAAAAAAATATTTTAAATATTGCTAAAAACGATACGCTTAATATAAAAATGGTAAATGATGATGATATCTATTACCGCCATAACTTAAGAAGAAGTTACCGAAGAGAAGAAGTTGAAATTGATGGTAAAAAAATGACCTATTCTAATTACGTTAAAGTTGATGTAAAAAAGAGTAACTCAAATAACAATTATATAATAATTCAAAAAGAATCTAAAGGTAAAAATAAAAGTAGCGCAAATTCTAATGCTAAAAAGATTAGCTATGAATACGAAACTGAAGGTAATACAATAATGCTAGATGCTTTTTATTTATCAGACTTTAAAAATATCTGGAAAGACGAAGAGATAAAAATTACTTTCTATGTTAAAGAGAATGCAACAGTTTATTTTGATAATTCTACTAAAACCTTTTTAGACGATGTTAAAAATGAAACTGACATTTATGATAAAGATATGGCAAATCATTATTTTAAAATGACAGACCAAACACTTACATGTACCGATTGTGATAATGAAATTGAAGAAGATATTGAAGTAGAAACAAAAGTAACACCTTCTAAAAAAGTAATTAAAAAAGCGAAAGAAAAGGTAGTAGAAAAGACAGAAGAGCTCGAAGAAGAAACTATTTAAAAAACAACTCAACTAAAAAAAACGACAATTCGGTAACCAAAGTTTCTTTTTAAGCGTCTATTCTAAGACATTTGAACTGAAAATAAACCAAACTATTATGAAAACACCAATCACAAAAATTCTTACACTATTATTTGTTGCAACACTTTTTAGTTCTTGCGCTGTAGATATGTTTAACAAAGTAAGCGGTAACAGAAACGTTGTTACAGAAAACAGAGATACTAAAGAAGATTTTACAAAAATTAGAGTAAGTAATGGTTTAGAACTACACCTTTTTCAAGGTTCTAAAAATAAAATTTCTGTAGAAGCTGATGAAAATTTACAAGAAATTATTATAACGGAAGTAAAAGACGGGGTTTTAAAAATCTATGCTGAGAAAAATATTTGGAAATCTAAAGCTAGAAAAGTGTATGTAACATTTAAAAGTTTAGAAAGTTTAACTGCAACCAGCGGGTCTGATGTTTACACAAAAGAAACTATTAAAGTTGATAATATAAAAATAAGTACTACAAGCGGTGCAGATATTAACATATCTATAGATGCTAACAGCATAGAAACAAGTGCTACAAGTGGTTCTGATTTAGAAGTTTCTGGTACTGCAAATAACCATATAACTAAAGCAACAAGTGGTGCTTCTATTGAAGCTTACCAATTACGCAGTAAAAACGTTACAGCAAAAGTTACAAGTGGCGCAGATATTAATGTGTATGCTTCAGAAAGCCTAAACGCAAAAGCAACAAGTGGTGGTGATATAGATTTTAGAGGAAACCCTAAAAACGTTGATAAAAAGGAATCTTCTGGCGGAGATATTTCTGCTAAATAAATTAAGAAGCAACAACCAATTTTAAAAAAAACTAATCATGAATTCATTTTTAACACCTTTTAAAGAATCATATTTAATTAAAATTTGCATTGCAATTGTACTCTTCTTTTATAGTTTATTCAGTTTTGGACAAGTTGATAAAAATTCAGATTTATATAAACACTTAAATCTAAAGACAGTATTGTTTTTGAAAGAGCTTTTAACAAGTGCGAAGTAGATAAATTAGAATCGATTATTGCAAAAGATATTGAGTTTTACCACGATATTTCTGGTGTACAAAACAGAGAAGAATTTATTAATGCAATTAAAATAAATCTTTGCTCCAAACCAGGAGTTTTTACAAGAAAACTGATAGACAATAGTCTAGAAGTGCATCAACTAAAAAGTAATGGTAACGTTTATGGAGCTATACAAAATGGCAAACATGATTTTTTTATCAAAGAAAACAACAAAATAAGAAAAACAGGTACAGCACAATTTACACATCTATGGGTTTTAGAAAACAATAACTGGAAACTAAAAAGAGTTTTAAGTTTTGATCATAAAGCTACTACAGAATAAAAATTTATTAGAAAGCTAACTTCTAATATTAGTACTAATACTTGGTTTTATTAGTTTACTTGGTAAGTCGTCGTTTTGTAAAAAAACGACGCTTACTTTTTTACATTAAACTCTAACTGTGTTTTTTTTTATTAAACATTTTTCTTAAAAACGGTATTCTCTTTTATAGACTCATTTTATTAAAAAGATACTTTATCTTGGCTTTTCATAATGTATACTTTGTAAAAATTAGTATGTTTGGTGTAATGTTTTAAAACATTGAATCCAAGTTTACTGGAAAAAGTAACTAAATGGATTGAGAAAATAAAAATGATTTATTTTAAAAGAAAAAAAGATTTTATAAGATTTCCAATTGGAATAATTTTAATATTTATTATATCCCTAAGTCCTTTTATTATTGGATATATAGGAGCTACAATAACTAATTTAATAACAAATGAATCTTGTAACGAATCTAATTGCTTCTGGGGAGTTTTACCTTGGTTATTATTTATCACAATTCCATTAGGAATATTATTATTCGTATTTTTTATAACAATAACATTAATTGATTTCATAAGAATGAGAAAGAATAATTAATTGAACAAATAGTATTAATGGAAATGATATATTTTGCGGGCGGTTGCCTTTGGGGCGTACAAGAATTCTTAAAACACATACCTGGTGTACTTAACACCCAAGCAGGAAGAGCTAATGGCTCTACCACATCTACTAAAACCACATATGATGGTTATGCAGAATGCGTTAAAACAACCTTTGACCCTAATATTATTTCAATTAAAGATTTAATTCATTGTTTTTTAGAAATCATTGATCCTTATAGTATAAATCAACAAGGAAATGATATAGGACAAAAATATCGTACTGGCATCTACAGTAATAATCAAAACGACTTGTTAAATGCAAAAAATTGTATTCAAAAAATAGAACAGAAACTAAATCATAAAAATAAAACATTAAAAAAAGTAGCTATTGAAATACTTCCTTTAACAAATTTTATTCCAAGTGATGCAGAACATCAAGATAGATTAACGTTGCATCCCAAAGATTATACTTATTGCCATATTCCTTTGAAATTATTACATAAGTATAAAAAAAATAGCTAATGTTTAGCTAGATTATTAAAATTTCGGCTAGAATGCAAGTTTAAGTAAATCTAGAAAAAACTTATGTAATTAGTCTTTCTAAAATTGATTATTAAGAACTTAATTATTCCTTGACTTTTTTTATTATGTATTCATTAATTGCAAGGGAAGCGAAAATAAGACTTCCACCAATTAAAATCTTTTGAAGATCTGCCTCTTTATTCCAGATAACAAGATTAACAATTAACCCTAATGGAATTAACGCATTATTCATAATCGCTAACGAGCCTGTATTTACCATAACAACACCTTTGTTCCAAAAATAATAACATGCTCCAGAAGCAACAGTACCCAGGTATATTATTACTAACCATTGAACAGATGTTGTTGGCATTTTTTCTGTTGATCCAAAAATAAAAAAAGCAATTAGTGCAACTAAAAATGCACCAATAAAAAACAACCCAAAAATACTATGCTTTGGTGTGTTTTCTAATTCAGGTGAAGATTTTAATAAATGCTTATAGGCAACTTGACCAACTGCGAAGCAAATATTGGCGCCTTGAGTTATCAAAAAACCTAAAAACACGTTTTCATTAATACTAGAATATTGAATATATGCAGCTCCTAAAACAGCTATTAAGGCAGTAAGAAGATGCACTTTATGAAATCGTTTATTTAAAATATCATTTAGTAAAGTAATGTAAATTGGTGTAAATACACTAAAAAGTAACACTTCTGGCACTGTTAAAAAATTAAATGACTGAAAATAAAAACAATACATCAAACCTAATTGAACCGAACCAATTACAATAAGCTTTAAAATAGTTGCTGTCTTAATTTTCTTAAGTCTTAAAAAAGGTAAAAACAGCATCGTTGCAATACCAATACGCATTAATACAGAAAACCATGCATCTACATAACCAGAAAGATATACACCAATTAAGCTAAATGAAAACGCCCAAATAATAGTAACACCTAATAAATACCTCATAAATAAATTCTTGATTAAAAAATCAAACAATAAATGTAATTACACATCACTAAACACAGAAATTAGAAACAAAATAAACAGCTTCTAAAATAGTCTTATTTGTTTTTTAAATGCTCTTCTATATCTGCAATATGATACTGTAAAGCTTGGGCAGATATTTGAATTTCTTTTATTAAAAGCGCTAAAGAAATAATTAAAAGAATAAGGGCTAAACCAAAGAAATAAACTGCAATAGTTTGATAATTAATATAAATTAAAAACATTGTTAACACACAAAAAAGCAAACTTGTAATTCCGAAAATTTGCATATATCTTGTTAAATTTAAACGTAACTTTATATTTTTAATTTGTCTTAACAAAGAATCTTCTTGTTTTTCTAAATACTTATCATGCAAATCTCTAATAACTGTTGCATATGCTAAAAAACGATTTGTATATGCAAGCATAATCAATGAAATTGCAGAAAATAATAAAGCTGGTGTTGTTAGCGTAAGTTCTTCCATAAGAAAACAAAATTAAATAATATTTTTAATTTAAAACTGATAAAATCATTTTCTGTATTTTTGAAACTATGAAAAATCTTATTTTCTTCTTAACGTGTATAGTAAGCTTATCAAATTTTGGGCAAAAACTACCAAAAGGTTTTGTCTACTTATCTGAAATAGATGGTACAATAAAATCTGAATTACGGTATTTAAGCAACAATAATTTTATAGGAAAACCGATTGATGGTTATCATAATGATTGTGTAATTGTAACCAAAGAAACAGCAGATGCGTTACATAAAATACAAACTACTTTAACTAAAAAGGGATTGAGCCTTAAAATTTTTGATGCATACAGACCACAACAAGCAGTAAATCATTTTGTTAAATGGGCAAGAGTTTTAAATGATACTTTAATGAAACGAACTTATTACCCAGAAGTACCAAAATCTACTTTATTTAAACGAGGTTATATCGCTTCTAAATCTGGTCATACAAGAGGTAGTACTGTAGATTTAACTATTGTAAATTTAAAGACAGGAAAAGAATTAGATATGGGAAGCCCTTTCGATTTCTTTGGAATAGAATCTCATCCTTTTTATAAAAAAATAGAAAAAAATCAAAAAGAAAACAGAATGCAATTGCGTACAATTATGCTCGCTTATGGTTTTAAACCTTATGATAATGAATGGTGGCATTTTACGTTAAGAAATGAGCCTTTTCCTAAAACCTATTTTAATTTCCCTATTAAAAGTTAAGTTTTAACAATTTGTAAAGAAGCTCAATAAAAATCGGCATTATATTTGCTTTATAAATGCTAGAAATTTTAAAACAATGAAATTACATTTTAAACCTTTATTTATTCTTAGTTACATCTGCTTATCTACTTCCCTATTTGCACAGTTAGACAACAATAATGGCAGTAAGACAAAAGGTAAAATAAAAGGGATTGTATTAAACAACTCTAAAGAAGTTGTAAAACCAAAATCTTTAGATCTAGACGGTACAGAAGGTTTTAAAAAGGCTTTTGAAAAAGAAAAACAGAAGTTAAGAAAACAAAAAAACGAAAACGATCTAAAAAACAAAGGAATTCTTACCAAAGCAAAAATTAGCGAACAGCGTTTTTTAAAATCATTCAAAAAAATTAATGGTCAATATATTTATCCAAAAATAGATCAAGATTTAGGTAGTTTTAGAACCGATGCAAAAAGTGTAAATATTATTTGTAGAGATTACCAATATCCAGACGGAGATCGAGTAACAATTTTTGTAAACGAGATTCCTGTTATTTACAACCTTACTCTAAGAAGCAGTTATCAAAAATTTAATATCCCGTTAGAAGTTGGGTTAAACAAAATTGTAATAAAAGCATTAAACCAAGGTACTTCTGGTCCAAATACGGCAGCTTTTAAAGTATTTAATGCAAACGGTTCTTTAATTTCATCCAATGAATGGAATTTAGCAACTGGCGCAAAAGCCACTTTAGTCATAGCAAAAGACAAATAATACACTTTTCGCAAACGATTTCGCTAAATTTAAAAAATCAAGTTTTTTTATTCTTTAAAAAACAGTTATTTTTGTGATATAGTTTATTATAAGGCTAGCTTAAACGTTTAAACAAACAACACTCATATAAGAATGAAAGAAATCACTAAACAAACCTATTTAGATTGGTACAAAGACATGCTCTTCTGGCGTAAATTCGAAGACAAACTAGCATCTGTTTACATTCAACAAAAAGTAAGAGGTTTCTTACACTTGTATAATGGGCAAGAAGCTATTTTAGCTGGAGCATTACATGCAATGGATTTATCAAAAGATAAAATGATTACTGCGTATAGAAACCACGTACAACCAATTGGTATGGGAGAAGATCCTAAACGTGTTATGGCAGAATTGTATGGTAAAGTAACTGGTACCTCTAAAGGTATGGGTGGTTCTATGCATATTTTCTCTAAAGAATTTGGTTTTTATGGAGGTCATGGTATTGTTGGTGGTCAGATTCCTTTAGGAGCAGGTATTGCTTTTGGAGACAAATATAAAGGTAGTGATGCAGTTACTTTAACATGTTTTGGTGATGGAGCTGCAAGACAAGGTTCTTTACACGAAGCTTTTAATATGGCTATGTTATGGAAACTTCCTGTAATTTTTATTGTAGAAAACAATGGATATGCTATGGGAACTTCTGTAGATAGAACAGCAAATCATACAGAGATTTGGAAACTAGGTTTAGGTTACGAAATGCCTTGTGGCCCTGTAGACGCTATGAACCCTATTAAGGTTGCAGAGGCAGTAGACGAAGCAATACAAAGAGCAAGACGTGGAGACGGACCTACTTTCTTAGAAATGAAAACATATAGATATAGAGGTCATTCTATGTCTGATGCACAACATTATAGAACAAAAGACGAAGTTGAAGAGTACAAAAAAATTGATCCTATTACGCAAGTTTTAGATATCATAAAAGAAAAAAACTACGCAACAGAAGAAGAAATAGCTGCAATTGTTAAGGATGTAAAGGATAGAGTTAATGAATGTGAAAAATTCGCAGAAGATTCTCCTTATCCAGACCCTAAACAAATGTATGATATGGTATATGAACAAGAAGATTATCCTTTTATAAGTTAAGATATGGCTACAATTATAAACATGCCGCGTTTAAGCGACACCATGGAAGAAGGTGTTGTGGCAAAATGGTTAAAGAATGTTGGAGATAAAATTGAAGAAGGCGATATTTTAGCTGAAATTGAAACAGATAAAGCTACAATGGAGTTTGAATCTTTTCATGAAGGTACTTTATTGCATATAGGAATACAAGAAGGTGAAACTTCTCCTGTAGATGTTTTATTAGCTATTATTGGTGAAGAAGGTGAAGATATTTCTGCAATTTTAAACTCTAGTGCAGAACCTGCAAAAGAAGAAACTACTGTAGAAGTAAAAGAAGAAGTTGCTGCACCTAGTGCTGCAGTTTCAATTCCTGATGGAGTTCAAGTAATTATGATGCCTCGTTTAAGCGATACTATGACTGATGGAACTGTGGCAACATGGTTAAAGAAAGTTGGAGATAAAGTTGAAGAAGGTGATATGCTTGCCGAAATAGAAACTGATAAAGCAACAATGGAGTTTGAATGTTTCTATGAAGGAACTTTATTACACATTGGTGTACAAGAAGGAGAAACAGCACCTGTAGATAGTTTATTAACTATTATTGGACCTGCTGGAACAGATGTTTCTGCAATTGTTGCAAGTGGTGGTTCTGCCCCATCTGCTGAACAAGCTGCACCAACACCTGCTAAGAAAGACGATAAAAAAGAAGAAAAGGTTGTTGAAACTAAATCAACATCTAATACTTCTGCAAGTAATTCTGGTGGTCGTATTTTTGCGTCTCCATTGGCAAAGAAAATTGCTGCTGATAAAGGAATTAACTTAGCTGACGTAAATGGCTCTGGAGAAAATGGTAGAATCATCAAAAAAGATGTTGAAAACTATACTCCTGCTGCTGTAGTAGCTGCAGCTCCTGCTGCAAATACAGCTGCTGCTGGAGAAGAAAAATCTGAAGAAGTTAAGAATTCTCAAATGCGTAAAGCAATTGCAAAATCTTTAGGTAACTCTAAATTTAGTGCTCCTGATTTCAGTTTAAATATTGAAGTTGATATGGACAATGCAATGGCTTCTAGAAAAACCATCAATGCAATTCCTGATGTTAAAGTTTCTTTTAACGATATGGTTGTTAAAGCATGTGCAATGGCATTAAAAAAGCATCCTCAAGTAAACACTTCTTGGACAGATGCAAATACTGTTTACCATAGTCATATTCATGTTGGTGTTGCAGTAGCTGTAGATGATGGCTTATTAGTACCAGTAATTAAGCATACAGATCAATTAAGTTTAACTCAAATTGGTTCTGGTGTTAGAGATTTAGCTGGTAAAGCTAGAAACAAAAAATTAGCTCCTGCAGATATGCAAGGAAGTACTTTTACAGTTTCTAACTTAGGTATGTTCGGTATTCAGAATTTTAATTCTATTATCAATCAACCAAACTCTGCTATTTTATCTGTTGGTGCAATTGTACAAAAACCAGTTGTTAAAGACGGACAAATAGTTGTTGGTAACACAATGAATTTAACTTTAACTTGTGATCACAGAACTGTAGATGGCGCTGTTGGAGCTCAGTTTTTACAAACATTAAAAACGTTTATAGAAAACCCTGTTACAATGTTAGCATAGGTTTTTAAAACTATATTTCATAAAAAAGCTCGCAATTAGCGAGCTTTTTTTTATATATTTATTTTTGATGAAAAAAATAGAAGAAAAACTTAAAAACCCAGTTTGGTATTCATTAAAAGAAACCCATAATATACATTTAATAACTTATGATGGTGTTCAATTTTATCATCCAGATATTTGCATATTTGGTTCATTCTTTGATGAAACTAAAACAGCAAATGCACTTAATGAATATTCTAAATTAGCAGAAAAATTCTTTTTAGTATCTGAAAATCAGACACCAAAAATAGATAGTAACCATGTTGTTTTAGAAAAAAAAATTAATGGCTGCCAAATGGTTTTAGACACTTTCGTAGATATTAATATATGTGAAGAAATTATTCATTTAACACAAGATCATATAGAAGAAGTTTATGATTTAATTTGGCTAGTAATGCCTGGTTTTTATAAAAAAAGAGGCTTTGAAATGGGGAATTATTTTGGAATTTTTAAAGATAATAAGTTAGTTTCTGTTACAGGACAAAGAATGCAAACAAATGATTTTATTGAAGTAAGTGGTGTTGTAACTCACCCAAATTACACAAAAAGAGGTTATGCAAAACAACTAATTACACATACAACTAAAGAAATTTTAAAAAAAAATAAATTACCTATTTTACACACCAATAAAGGTAATGCAGCTATACCTCTATATGAAAAACTAGGCTACAAACTAACCAGAGATATGAATTGGTGGCTTTACACTAGAAAATAGATATTAGTTTTATAACAAAAAGCTCGCAATTTGCGAGCTTTTTGTTATAAAACTAAAGATTGAAAAATATTACAATTTAGTAGATAAAACTTTTATTATAGTTGTTACACCTTGTGCTTCCATTGTTGTAATCATATCAGATTTTAAAACAACACCAGAATTTCTATCAATAGTTAAAGAACCTTTAATTTCTATATTTTCTGTAGCACTTAAACTTAATATTACCTCTTCTTTAGAAATAGATTTTACAGTAAAAATTGTAGTAACTGTCATACCAGCAGCAGAATCTTCCTTCTCAAAAGTATCGCCAACCTTAACAGCTTCTTTAGGAAAAACTACAATAGACTTTCCTAAACCTTCAGATCCTTGAAATGCAACACTAGAAGATGACTCAAGAACTTCTCCTAAATTATTAGTTTTAGAAGAAATAACGGCTTTTAACATTGGGCTCATTTGTGATTTTAACATCATCCCCATTTCATCTAAATCCTCATCACTCTTACTAGAGTCATAACTCATTGCATTTAAACCTTGCATTATATCCATAACAATCTTTGTTATTTTTTTCTCACTACTGTAAACATCTCCATCTACTTCAGTAACATCTAAACGAGAAGTCATTTTCATGTCCATAACCATTTGAGGTGAACTTACATTTTGAGAAATCTCTACATTATATGCATCTCCTTTTGCGTATTTTAACCTAAGTTTTACTGATTCTTGTGCTACACAAATTGTTGATGCTGCTAAAAATAAAATTGCTACTAATTTTTTCATTTAATTGTTTTTTAATATGATCTGTTATTATAATTATTGTACCTATTTGAGTTTAGGTTTACTCTTTTTCGTTTCTTTAATCTGTTTTCTTCTATCAAATCACCTATAACTTCTTCTACAGGTTTAGTTGTTTCTAAATTTTGATTTTTTCTTGTTACAATAGTTTCTACAGAAATTCTATTTTTTTTATTTTCTACAATAATATAATTTATTTTCCAATCTTTACCATAAGTAAGCGTGCTATTTTTATTGATTTTTGACTTATAAAAATACCCTTCATATTCTTTATTTGAAACAGAGAAACGCCTTTTATCTATAAAAACAATACTATCTTTTAGTTCTTGCTTTATACTACTAGAAAAAAGAATTGCTTTATATACTTCTTTTTTAGATGTATACTTTTTAGGGAATATTGAAATTTTATTAATTTTATGTAATTTCTTATACAAAATACCTCTACTTGTAATATCTGAAGTTAAATCATTAAAAATGTCTTTATTATATTTTTCAGAAGCGGCTATTTGAAGCATGATTAAAGTTGATTTTACATCCGCATTTTTAACAAACTCTACATTTTTAAAAAAAGTTTGTACGTTTTTATCTTTTCTAAAAGCAAATAATAACTTCACATATAAATTTAACAAATCTCCGGCAGTTTTATTTACATAAGAATTGCTTTTAGCTTTTTTACCTAATTGTCTTTTTAATTCAATTTTAGCTTGATTTAAAATTTGCTTCTTATAACTTACATAATCTTTACTCACTAATAAATCTGCCTCAACAACTTTAACCAATAAATTATAAATTGGTTTTTTATATTCTTCTATAGTTGCATAATTTAAAATTTCTGGAAACAGGTTTTTTGCAATTGATAAAGAATCTTCAACCGATTTTATTAAATTACTCATTTCATATTTATTTGATGAAAGCGGAATATCTAACTCCATCAATTTTAAAAATCTGGCATACGATTCTTTAGATTCATCTTTAAGAATCGATTTTACAATTGCTATTTGATTATTTGGATTATTAAAAGACTTACTATACAAATCGTCTAAAAAACGAGTAACATTCTTGGTTTTAAACTCTGACAGCTCCTCAATTAAATATTTTTTAATTTCTAATTGATTTTCTGCAAATTCATAAGAGTCTAAAATAGTAATAAGCTTTTTAACATCTTTCTTTTTAAAATTTACAACATGATAACTATCTAATGCTAAACTATCTTTATTTTTTAAAGCTGTATAAAATTTTGCCGTTTTATTTTTAAAAACAGATTTTCCTAAAACGGTATCTTTTGGCTTAAACGAATCATAAAAAGTTGTAACAAACTTACTTTCTGTATATGTCGTATCTACCATCGTTTTAAGTTCATAAACAGCACCTTCTACTAAAACCTTTTTTACTTTAATAGCCTTACTACTTAAAGAATCTTTTAAATAATATTGATAAAAATGATTACCGTTTGTATCAATTCCTTTAAGTTTATTCTTAGCTTTTAATCGATCTACATTAAAAAAGCTATTAGATTTTAATTGACTATTTATAGTATTCAAATATTTTTTAAAATACAATCCATTCCCATAAGAGTCATTCTTACTCCAAAGAGAATCTATGTTTTCAAAACTTGTTAAGTCATTCAATTTATCTAAATTAACTGAAATTTGTTCGTTAGCAGTATTCGTATAAACAGCTGTTTTATTGTAAGACAGATAGCTTTTACTTTTTTTAACATTAAATCGATTAAAAACAGGAGTTACATTTGTATGCACAGAAAAATACAATGAGGTATCTACTTTTCTTTCAAAAGTTGTATTTGGGTATTCAAAATCGATAATTTTAAAAGAGTTAAAAAACGTTTCCTTTATATTTCTATCCTTAGAAATAAATCCTAAAAGATAATAATGACTTCCGTTTGTTACCGTCTTTAAAAAAAGATTCTTATTACTTTTTTTAAGGATAACATTGCTCTCAAAACTTTCTTTATTTTCAGAGTTAAAAACACCTTTTTCGTAAGTTAATTCTAAGTTTTTATAAAAACGTTCTTGAATTCTTTCTAACTCGAAAACATCTTCTTCTATATAATTTAAATCAATTAAGTTTACTTCTTTTACAAAATAATAATTTCCTTTTTTATCTACAGCTTGTAAAGTTCTATTCCCTTGAAAACCTTTATTTATAAAAGCATGGTATTTAGGAACTTTTACAATAAAACCTTTATTTGTAGGACTTACAGCTATAAGCTCATCACTTAAGTTGTTAAACCTAATTGAGTTAAAAAACGTATCTCCAAAGTTTTTTACATACTCTTTTCTACCGTCCATTTTAAAAACAATAACTTCCAAAGGTGTAAAAAATATGTGATAGCGCTGGTAATCTCCTGTTTTGGTTTTGTTTAAAATATCTAAACCTTTAAGACCTTGTTTTGTAATTTCTTTTTTAGTAATAATTTCTCCAGGAATAGATTCAAATAAAAATTTATCAAAATTCTTATTTTTAATTTCTTTTTCATGCAGTTTAGAAAAAGTATTAATTCTTGTTATTATTACATAACCTCCGTTTGTTAAATCTGGACTAATATAAGAGGTATTATTCATGAGGTTTAACTCATACATTTTATTAGGAACTTGTACTGTAAAAAAACCATCTTCTGTAGTTTGCTCTCTAAAATTGGGCGCAATAACCTTATCTTCAATCTTCTTTTTTTCTAAATCAGCTTTTTTAGTAATCTTAGACAATAAAGGTTTTACAGTATAACCTCTATCTCTTAACATAGCAATAACTCCTTTTTCGCCTCCTAAATGTGCTGCTCCAACAGCAGAAAACAAAGAACCTTTTTTAGTAATAGAATCTATACTATTTACCATATTCTCATTTCTTATATACAGCATATTGCTCATATAATCTTTACTATACATTCCTTTATTAATAGAGTCTAATAAATGAATTTTTCTATCTCTGTAGGCATTATTCATGATAGACAAAAGACCATCTTCTTTTAATTTTTTCTGCAACCAAACTGCCGGTTTTTCTTTAATTGCTTTTGATGATGTAGTTGCTTTTTTTACAAGTGCAGACGATATATTATAATCTTCTAAGCTATAAATTTTCTTTCCGTTCTTTTTTCCTGTTTGATAAATAAACATATCTAAAAAAGTGTCTTCTTGAAAATTTTGCATAGATTGATTTGTTCTATACAAAATTCCGTTTAAGAGCATATCTTCTCTAGAAAGATAAAACATAATCTCTTGCTGTTTTGGCTCTAATAATTTAAAAGGTGTATTGTAAAAATCTGAAGTATTACCAAACCCTAAACCTCTAATAAAACCTAATTCTTCTGGCGAGTTAAACATATGCTCTAACCAAGTAGAAGGATCAGATTCTAAACCAACAAAATCACTTTTTAACAAAGACTCATAAAAAACATCATCTAAATGGAAAGCAATTTTCTGACTTACATGCATTGTGCCATATAAATAAGAAGCTTTTTTTAATCCATTTCCTGTTATCTCCCAAAGTAGACTGTTTTTATCTTGAGTATTTGCAATTGTAGTTATAAAAAGGAGGATAACTATAGCGATTTTTTTTATCATTCAATATTATATTTAGAGCTTGTTAAATTAACAAAAATCGATATAATACAAAACAAATAGTGTTAGAAGTTTAGGTATTAACCTTAAAAATCAAATCGATAATTCATTTTAAATGAAAGCCCCCAATTTAGCCTCTTTATGTGTTCATTAAAATTGTCCGTTAAAACTAAATAAATATAGGAAAGTGGTCTATACTCCCATTGTAACCTCGTGTTTACATTAAAATTATCTCTTTGAGTATTATGTTGTACATACGTAGTCCAATTTAATCGATTATTAAAAAAAACTTGTCCTGTAAAACGTGTTAAATGAAACGTTTCTTTACCTAACAGATCTAAATCTATTTTATTAACATCATATGTAAGCTCTAAATTAGCAAAAGGCAACATTTGATAGTTTAAATAAGCACCAGCAGTAGTTCTTTTCCCTCCATAATACGTTCCTTTTTGAACATTAACTCTATATCTAAGCTTTTGATTATTTGCAGAGTTATAGCCCACTTTTAAAATACCAAAACTATACTTATCAGGAGTTAAAGCATTACCGTTTCTTAATGGATCAAAGCCGTATTTTAAATCGACTACATCATAATTTATAACGTAATAAAATGCAGATAAATCTTTAAAAAACACAGCAGAATTTAATGAATGCTGAGACTGAGTTAAATTTCCGCTTTCATCAAAATAATTATTTAATCCATAATTTAAAAAGCGTACAGAGTTTATATTTTTAGATTTCTCATAAAACTTCTCATATTCTACACCAGAAGATGTTTGCAAATATCCTTCTCTAATGGTAACATTATTTATAGCATCATAATTATACAATCTAGGAGTAAAACCAACATCTGTTATATAATTTTTATCTAATTTTCTTATCGATGTATTAAAGTTAAATCCTCTCTTATTAAAATAAATACTCGCATTATAAAAAGCATTATCTCCAGAAATATCATTATTAAAACTTTTACCATAATTAAGTAAACCTGTCCATTTATTATTGTTAGATTTATAATTTACATTAACCCCTGCAACTCGGTTAAAATCATTTTTAAAATCGAATTTATCCGTTTCTTGCCTGTTGATTATAAAACCTGTAGTTGTAAAATTATTAGTTAATTGATGTTCTGCAACCAAAACCCCAAAATTTTGAGCTTCTACTCCACTCTCTTTATCTGTTTGTACATTTAAAACCCCGATTCTAGTTTTTGGCGATACATTGCCTGATAGTTTTAATCCAAATTTAATTGCAGAACTTGCTCCAATTCTTCTTGAATAAAACGGATTAACACCAGGTACACCAAGGTTAGAAAACAAATCTGCATTTTCTAAAAAAAAGTTTCTTTGTTCTGGAAAATTTACAGCAAATCGGGTTAAATTAGTTACTTGTTGATCTACATCAATTTGCGAAAAATCAGGATTAATAGTAGCATCCAATTTTAAGGAAGAAGTAACATTGTATTGCACATCTAAACTTGGTTTAAAAGAATTTAACTCAGTGTTATTTGCAACATCTTTTTGAAAATTGGTTGTTACAGATGGTGTTATTGTAAACCTAGAATTCGATTTTTTAGGCAAATTTTCAATAGTAAACTTCTCTGTAAAACGTAAATCTAAATTCGCATAATTTCGTTTTACATTTTTAAAAATTGTCGAAGAATTATTTTTAATATCCCTAACATAAAACTGAACACCAAACACACCATTATTTGCATCAAAATTTAACGCTTTTAAAGGTATTGCTAATTCATATTGCTTTTTAGTTCCGTTTAAAATTACCTTAGATTGCCAAATAGTGTTCCAACTAAAACTTAAATTATAATCGCTATTACTTCTACCAACCAATCCGTCTGTTTGGTTTCCTAAAGAATTTACCGCAAAGAAATAACCATTTTGTTCTTGATTTTGTGTATCCAAAATCATAACAAAAGAATCGCTAAATGCAATTGAAACATCTCTTTTTAGAGTACTAACTTGTGTTCTTTCTGTTGAATCGCTATAAATTGCTCTAACATATAAATACTCTTTATTATGGAAAATTTTTACTGATGTCTGGTTATCTGCCAAACCAATATCTGTAGGCAAATAATTGTAAAAACCAGTATATTCGGGCAATTGTTGCCAAACCTGTTCGTCAAATTTACCATCTACTTTTATTTTAGTATTTACATACTTTATAGTTTGTGAAAATAGCGTACTTATGAAAGAAATAAAACAGATTAAAAAGCAAAAAGATTTCTTCATCTTAATTATTTGCATTTATCATTTCTATAATTTTTTCAGAAACTGGTTTTGATGATTGATAATTTTGCCCTGTTACTAAACGCCCATCAACTTCTAAAGTAAATTGCCCTCTTTCTGAAAATTTAAAACTTCCTCCTCGCTCTTCAATTGTTTTTTTAATTAAAAAAGGAAATGTTTTAAAATAGGGTTTTAATTTATTCTCATAATCATCTGGATAACCACTTACTCTTTTTCCTTCAACTAAATATTTACCATCATTTGTCTTTAAATTAACAATACCTGCTGTTCCATGACAAACTGAAGAAATAATACCGTTGTGTTTTTCGTAAACTTCCATTACAATACTTTGAATTTCTTTGTTTTCTGGAACACCAAACATAGCGCTTCCGCCACCAATATATTGAACCGCTTTATATTTTGAAGCATTAATTTCTTTAGGAGATTTAGTTGTTTTTATAGCGTTCATAAATTTGGTGTCGTATAAGTATTTTTTACTCATTTTATCTGAAGTATTAATATATGCTAACGGAACTGCACCTCCTTCTGGACTTACAAAATCTACTTTAAAACCAGCATTTATAAACACATCATAAGCATTTATAATTTCTGAAAAACTGTTTCCAGTTGCTAGTTTTGTATCTCCATAAAAATGGGCATTAGAAACAATAAATAATACTGCATTTTCTTTTGGATTATCAATTCTTGTAGCGGTTTTACTTATTATTTGCCAACCATCTTCAAACTTTTTTAATAAGAACAAATCGATATAAACCATTTTTCTTTTTGGAATAGCAATCTCTACCTTTGCTGTTGCAATGTCTTTTGTAACTTCAATTTCTAGAATTTTTGCATAACGACCATTAAACGTTCCTTTTTCTGCGTTTTTAAAGAAATTTGCGTATTCTTTTGGTGAATATAATTTAAAACCATCTCTACCCGAAAGGTATAAAGTTGCATTTTTAGTAAATGCACTTAATAACATTTCCTGTTTATTATATGAACTTCCTTCCATATAATTTTGTAATGTTTTTTCAATTAATAATGTTTCAGATTGAGCATTCGAAATTTGAACACTTAAAAAAAGGGCAAAAAAGAAAATATAATTCCTCATAATTATTTGTTTTAAAGATTTTGTCAAATCTCTAAAATCAATAAAAAAAAGTAGTGAATTATTATAATTAAGGTGTCCAGAATTATAAAACAGGACAAATAAGTCTATTTATACTGCTTCTTAAATGCAGATGGCGTTTGCCCTACAATCTTTTTAAAAGTAGCGTAAAAAGTTGATTTAGAAGAAAATCCAGCTTCAAAACCTATTGCTTCTAATGTAAATTGATTATTTTCTTTTAATAATTGTTTTGCTTCTTCAATTCTATACTCATTTATAAAAAAAGCAAAACTTTTACCTAAATTATCGTTTAACAATTGTGATAATTGGTGTGTAGAAATCTGTAACTCTTTAGCAATATCTATTAGTTTAACATTGGTGTTTTTATGAAACTGCTTTTCTAACATTACAGAATTTAACGATGCAACTAAAGCATTTGCCTCTTTCGTTTTTATCTTCTTTGATGCATATTTTTCTGGAATATCTTTAAATACATTTTCTCTATTACTCCTAAATAATAGAAAAATTAATAATACATAAAACACTACCGAAAAAGTAATTGTACCAACTAAATACAAATAAAAATACCCTACTAAATATGCCGTAAAAATTAAAACATTACCTATAAAAACCCAAATTAACCAAAGTTCTGAAGTAGTTAACTTTTCATTTTTAACAAATAACTTTCTAAAAACATCTTTTAATACAAAACCAGAAATGAGAATATAAAAACCCCAAACTGAATAAAAGAAACGAATAAAATACCCATTCCAAATAGTTACATTACTCTTGTAAGGTTTTATAATACAGATAAGTGCAATAATTATTGCTAAAACTGCAATATGAATTTTCCATGAAATAGGAATTTTTTTAATATTCTCTACAGAAGATTTTAAATAATAATATAAAGCGATACCTATAAAAAAACAAGCAACTAAACCTATTTGTACAACAGACAAATCTCGTTGTCCTTTTTCTGTAAAAATGATATAAACAGATTTTCCAATTCTTAAACTTAAAACCAATAATAAAAATCCGAAAAATAAATTTTGAACTCTTTTTTCTTTACTAAAAAATATAAAATAAAAACTTGCTAAAAAACCATTAAACACACCAATGGAGCAAAGAAAAAATAAAATAGGGTTATCAAAAGTCATTTAATAATATGATTTGCACTTCCAAAGAAACAAAAAATCGTTTGAAAATAAGAATCTTTTAAGGTTTGTTTAATATTAATATAATTAAAAAATAGGTTTTTTACTGTCGGTTTTTTGATTCAAAAAAAAAGAAAACTAATTTAGATAAACACCGAATAAAAACTCTTTAAATACTGCTATAAATAAATTATCTTTACGGGATAACAGTAATTAAAAAAGTATGATATCCTGATTTATTTACGGGATATCGACAATAAAACTTACTATATAACGAGTTGTAGGTAATTAAATTGAGACACCAAATCAAGATTGAAATATGAAAAAATATATAGTCTTTTTCTTTTTAGTTATGCTCTTAATGAGTTGCGAGAAAGAATATATTATTAAAAATAATTCTGTCTATTTAAAAGGGTGGAATGAAGGAAATGGTAATTATGAAAGATTAGTAAAAAATGCAGATGCGAAAACTTTTGAAAACTTGAAATTCAAAGGAATAAATGGAGTATTTGGAAAAGATAAAAAAGCAGTATTCTTTGACGGAGAAATAGTTGAAAATTGTGATCCAAAAAGCTTCAAGTTTATTGGAAACTACTTATTTAAAGATAAAGATGCTTTATTTTTCTTCGGTTTTTATAGTAGTTCAAACGATTGGAGAATTGAAACTTTGAATCCTGAAAAAGCTCGAATATTTGAATATCCTTGGTCTACAGATGGTGTGAAATTACTTTATGGTTATAAACCTGTAAACCTGGAGAACATAATTGATTTTAAAGCAATTGATAAGAATTGGGGGAAAACCAAAACTAAAATAATTTATGAAAATAATGTTATTAAAAAAGCAGATTATGAAACTTTTGAAGTTTTGAGTTATTCATTAGCAAAAGATAAAAATCACACTTATCAATATGGGAAAATTAGGAATTAATAAAAAACTACCTACAACACCGTGTAAAAAAAATTGCTTGTTTTAGCTTACTTACGAAAATCCTCTCGGATTTTCTTAGTTTGTGTTTTATTTACTAACTTTAGTGCTTAAACCCGCAACTTTCCCTACACGTATTCCAAATGGTCCTAAAGCAACCTAAGAAGAACAAGAGGACTGATACGTGTAAAGGAACTGATATTCAAAACAACGTTTTAGTTCTCCTCTTGTTTCTTAGTAAATATAATAACTACTTTATTAATCAGGTAAAGTAAAGAACAA
>CAJQQH010000052.1 GCA_905480405.1 uncultured Polaribacter sp.
GCCACATATTTTCCAATCACATCAAATTCAAGGTTTATTGTGTCATTAACTTGTAATGTTTTAAACGTTGTATGCTCTTTAGTATAAGGAATAATAGCAACAGAAAACGCATCTTTTTTAGAGTTTACAACCGTTAAACTAACACCATTAACAGTAATAGAACCTTTTTCTATAGTAATGTTGTTTTTATCGGAATTATATTCAAAAGTATACACTGTACTTCCGTTTTGATCTTCGATATTTTTACAAATTCCAGTTTCATCTACATGACCTTGCACAATATGTCCATCAAGTCTATCACCCAATTTCATTGCACGTTCTAGATTTACAATATTAGCAGTTTTTAGTTTACCTATATTAGTTTTATCTAAAGTTTCTTTAATAGCAGTAACCGTATATTCATCATTATTAATGGCAACAACCGTTAAACATACACCATTATGTGCAACACTTTGGTCTATTTTAAGTTCGCTTGTAATTGTGCTTTTTATGGTTAAATGAACATTTTCTTGTTCTTTTACTACATTTGTTACAACTCCAAGTGTTTCTATAATTCCTGTAAACATATCGTTAAAAATTGGTTACTTTTGTACACATCAAAAATAGCAATATTAGAAGAGAACTATGGATAAATCTGATAAAATAATCGTTGGAATTTCAATTGGAGATTTAAATGGAATTGGTATTGAAGTAATTTTGAAAACTTTTCAAGATAAAAGAATGTTAGATTTTTGTACTCCTGTTTTGTTTGGAGCAACAAAAGCGATTGCTTATCATAAAAAAGCTTTAGGATTAGATACTCCAGTTCATGGAATAACATCCATTACTCAAATAAATCACACGAAAATAAATGTTTTAAATATCTGGAAAGAAGAAGTGGCCATAGAACTTGGTAAAGCAACAAAAATTTCTGGAGATTACGCTGCAAAATCATTAGCATCTGCCGTTACACATTTAAAAGAAGATAAAGTTGATGTATTATTAACTGCGCCAATCAATAAAGAAAATATACAATCTGAAAATTTTAATTTTCCTGGGCATACAGAATATTTAGAAGCCAATTTAGAAGGTGAAAGTTTAATGATTTTAATGACTAATGAGTTAAGAATTGGATTAATTACAGGTCATATTCCTATTTCTAAAGTGGCAGAATCAATTACACCAGAATTAATAAAAAGTAAAGTAGGTACTATGTACACTTCTTTAAAACAAGATTTTGGTATTGATAAGCCAAAAATTGCTGTTTTATCTTTAAATCCGCATTGTGGAGATAAAGGTGTTATTGGTAAAGAAGATGATGAAATTATAAAACCAACAATTGCAGAAATTAAAGAAACTGGTAAATTAGTTTTTGGCCCTTATGCAGCAGATGGCTTTTTTGGTTCTGAAACTTATAAACAGTTTGATGGTGTTTTAGCAACCTATCACGATCAAGGTTTAGCGCCTTTTAAAGCATTGTCTTTTGGTAAGGGTGTTAATTTTACCGCAGGTCTTGGTCATATTAGAACGTCTCCAGATCATGGAACAGGTTATGACATTGCTGGGAAAAGAAAAGCAAATTCATCGTCATTTAGCGAGGCATTATTTACTGCCATTCAGGTTTTTAAAACAAGAAAAGAATATCTAGAGCTAACTAAAAACCCTTTAGTTGTTAGGGCTAAATAAAGAATTTTCTTTTTTTGATATAAAATATTGCAGAAATACATTTTTTTGTATCTTTGCCGGCTCAATTGATGTTTGATAATGAAATACTTGAAACAGTTTGACATACAGTTTGTAGGGTTAAAATTAGGTAATCATACGTTTGATTATACAATTGATAATAAGTTCTTTGAAGCTTTTAATTTTGATGAATATATAAGTTCATCCATAAAAGTTTCGCTAACATTCGTAAAAAAGAGTACATTATTTGAACTAAGTTTTAGTGCAGAAGGTAGTGTTGAAGTTCCTTGTGATTTAACAAATGAGTTATATCATCAAGAAATAGCATCAAAATTACCACTAGTAGTAAACTTCGGTGAAGAGTTTAATGATGAAAATGAGGAGATTTTAATATTACCTCACGGAGCATATGAGTTTAGTGTAGCTCAATTTATTTACGAAATGATTGTTTTAGCAGTTCCTAATAAAAGAGTGCATCCAAAAGTTTTAGATGGCACAATGGAATCTGAAACATTATCAAAGTTAAAAGAATTAACAATAAAAGAAGTAAAAACTGTAGAAGATACAGACCCAAGGTGGGATAAATTAAAGAATTTAATAACAGAAAAATAGACATAAAATGGCACATCCTAAAAGAAAGATATCTAAAACTAGAAGAGACAAGAGGAGAACTCATTATAAAGCATCTTATCAGCAGATTGCTACAGATCCAACAACTGGTGAATCTCACTTATATCACAGAGCTCACTGGCATGAAGGAAAACTTTATTACAGAGGACAAATTGTTTTAGAATCTGCATCAGCAGCAGCAGAAGCATAAAAAAATATTTTTTATAGTACACGAAAACCCTCAATTTTGAGGGTTTTTTTACGTTTTTTAGGTTAAAACTATCTCTTTTGATGGTTTTTACGTAAAAAGGTGAATTATTTTTCACTACTTTTGATTTTCCAAAATACTTAGTAACAAACAACTACTATGACAAAAATCACTGCAGCAATTACAGCAGTAGGGAAGTATGTTCCTGAATATGTTTTAACAAATAAAGAATTAGAATCTTACGTAGATACTAATGATGAGTGGATTACTTCTAGAACAGGTATTAAAGAAAGAAGAATTCTAAAAGGTGAAGGTTTAGGTACTTCTTACATGGCAATTAAGTCTGCAGAAGATTTAATGCAGAAGAAAAATATCAATCCAGAAGAGATAGATTTGGTTATTGTTGGTACTGCCACACCAGATTTACCTGTAGCTTCTACAGCAGCTTATGTAGCTTCAGAAATAGGAGCTGTAAATGCTTTTGCTTACGATTTGCAAGCAGCATGTTCTAGTTTTTTATATGGTATGTCTACTGCGGCTAGTTATATAGAATCTGGTAGATATAAAAAAGTACTTTTAATTGGTGCAGATAAGATGTCTTCTATTATCGATTATAAAGACAGAGCTACTTGTATTATTTTTGGTGATGGAGCGGGTGCTGCATTATTTGAGCCTAATACAGAAAGTTTAGGTTTACAAGATGAATATTTAAGAAGTGATGGTGTTGGAAGAGATTTTTTAAGGATTGAAGCTGGTGGGTCGTTAATGCCTCCAACTGCAGAAACTGTAAAAAACGGACAACACTTTGTTTATCAAGAAGGTAAAACTGTATTTAAATATGCAGTTTCTAACATGGCAGACGTTTCTGAAAAAATGTTAACAAGAAATAACCTTACAGAAGAAGATATACAGTGGTTAGTGCCACATCAAGCAAATAAAAGAATTATTGAAGCAACAGCAAGAAGAGTTGGTGTTGGTTCTGAGAAAGTAATGATGAATATCCATAGATATGGTAATACTACATCTGCTACTTTACCACTTTTATTAGCAGATTATGAAAATCAATTAAAAAAAGGAGATAATTTAATTTTTGCTGCATTTGGTGGTGGTTTCACTTGGGGAGCTATTTACCTTAAATGGGCATATAATTCATAAAAAAAATAAACAATTAACTAAACAGTAAGAAATATGGATATTAAAGAAATTCAAAATCTTATAAAATTTGTAGCAAAATCTGGCGCTAGCGAGGTAAAGTTAGAAATGGAAGATATAAAGATTACTATTAAAACAGGTTCAGAAAAAACTGAAACGACAATTGTACAAGCTGCACCAATGGCTGGCTTGCCACAAGTTGCAGCTCCAGTAGCTGCTGCACCAGTTGTAGAAATAGCTGCTCCTGTAACAACAGCGAGCGATGATTCTAATTATATTACTGTAAATTCTCCAATTATTGGAACTTTTTATAGAAAACCTTCACCAGATAAACCAAATTTTGCAGAAGTTGGTACAGAAATTAGTGTTGGTGATACAGTTTGTGTTATTGAAGCAATGAAATTGTTTAATGAAATTGAATCAGAAATTTCTGGTAAAATAGTTAAAGTTTTAGTAGATGATTCTTCTCCGGTAGAATTCGATCAACCATTATTTTTAGTAGATCCATCTTAAAAGAGTTTAGATTTTAGAGTATAAATTTTCTTACTCAAACTCATAACTAATAACTAAAAACTCTTATTATCATGTTTAAAAAAATACTGATTGCCAATCGTGGGGAAATAGCATTACGTGTTATTAGAACCTGTAAAGAAATGGGCATTAAAACAGTTGCAGTTTATTCTAAAGCAGATGAAGAAAGTTTGCACGTTAGATTTGCAGACGAAGCTGTTTGTATTGGTCCTGCTCCTAGTAGCGAGTCCTATTTAAAAATGTCTAATATTATTGCTGCTGCAGAAATTACTAATGCAGACGCAATTCACCCAGGATATGGGTTTCTATCTGAAAATGCTAAATTTTCTAATTTATGTGAAGAACATAATATTAAGTTTATTGGTGCCTCTGGTAGAATGATTGATCAAATGGGAGACAAAGCGAATGCAAAGTCGACTATGATTGCAGCTGGAGTACCTTGTGTACCTGGTTCTGAAGGTGTTATTGTCGATTTTGAAGATTGCGAAAAAGTAGCTATTGAAACTGGTTATCCTGTAATGTTAAAAGCATCTGCAGGAGGTGGTGGAAAAGGAATGAGAGCTGTTTGGAAACCTGAAGATTTAAAAGATGCTTGGGATTCTGCTAGACACGAAAGTAAAGCAGCTTTTGGAAATGATGATATGTACATGGAAAAGCTTATTGAAGAGCCAAGGCATATTGAAATTCAAATTGTTGGAGATTCTTACGGAAAAGCTTGTCATTTATCAGAAAGAGATTGCTCTGTACAAAGACGTCATCAAAAATTAACAGAAGAAACACCTTCTCCATTCATGACAGATGAGTTAAGAGAAGAAATGGGTACTGCTGCTGTAAAAGCTGCAGAATACATTAAATATGAAGGTGCAGGTACTGTAGAGTTTTTGGTTGATAAACATAGAAATTTCTACTTTATGGAGATGAATGCTCGTATACAAGTAGAGCATCCAATTACAGAAGAAGTAGTAAATTACGATTTAATTCGTGAGCAAATATTAGTGGCAGCAGGAGTACCAATTTCTGGAAAAAACTATTATCCTCAATTACATTCTATAGAATGTAGAATTAATGCAGAAGATCCTTTTAATAATTTTAGACCAGCTCCAGGAAAAGTTACTACTTTTCATGCTCCAGGTGGTCATGGTGTTAGAATGGATACGCATGTATATGCCGGTTATATGATTCCGCCAAATTACGATTCCATGATTGCTAAATTAATTGTAACTGCTCAAACAAGAGAAGAAGCAATTAATAAAATGAAAAGAGCATTAGATGAATTTGTTATTGAAGGAATTAAAACAACAATACCATTTCATAGACAATTAATGGATCATCCAGATTATGTTGCAGGAAATTATACTACTAAATTTATGGAAGATTTTATAATGCAACCAGAAATTAACTAATTAGTTTTAATTATATATTAAAAATAGAGAATACAGTTTTGTATTCTCTATTTTTTTTATCTTTAGGCTAAAATAATTTACTTATGAAAATTGATGGAATTGATAAAATAATTATCAAAAGATTAGTAAAAGATGCTAGAACTCCAGTATTAAGTATAGCTAGAGAGGTTGGTATATCTGGAGCAGCAATTCATCAACGATTAAGAAAATTAGAGAAATCTGATTTAATTGATGGCTATAGAATGACTATTAATGCTAAATCTTTAGGATACACAACTACTGCTTTTGTAGGTGTTTTTTTAGACTCATCGAGTTTGTATTCTTCTGCTGTTAAAAGATTAAAAGATATTCCAGAAGTTGTTGAAAGTCATTACACAACAGGTAATTATGCAATTTTCATTAAAATTCTTTGTAAGAATAATGAAGATTTAATGCATCTTCTTAATAAAGATATACAAAATATAAAAGGAGTATCAAGAACAGAAACCTTTATCTCTTTAGATCAACAGATTGACAGACAGATAAGTATTTAATAAAATACAACTTAACTAGTAAGTTTTACCTTTTACGGAGATTTGTGTACTACTTATCAAATAAACTTTAAATGCATTCATTTTTAAGTGATTTTTGTTGAGAACTTAAAACTCATAAATTGAAGCCCCTTAAAATACTTTTAGTTGATGATGATGAAATTCAGAGAATAAAGTTTAAAAAAGTTTGTAAAGAAATTAAAAGCTCAAATACTGTTTTTGAAGCAGAAAATGGTGAGAATGCATTAACTCTTTTAGAGGATAAAAATAAACCCTACGACTTAATTATATCTGATTTAAACATGCCAAGAATGAATGGTTTTGAACTCTTATTGAAACTTAAAAAAAACGATCAATATAAGAACATACCAGTTGTAATAATGTCTACTTCTAATAATCCATTAGATTTAAAAAAATGTTTTGATTTAGGTATTTCTGGCTATTTTATGAAACCTTTAAAATACACCGAATATGCAAAGAAAGTAATTTCTTTGCTTGAATATTGGGGAAAAAGCGAAGTTGTTTATTAAATTTTAATATTAAAATGGAAAAGCCTAATTTATCGTTTATTAAAGAAATTGCAGGAGATGATGAAGAGTTTCAAAATAGTATTTTGGACATCATAAAAAAAGAGTTTCCAGAAGAAGCAAAAATGTTTAATCAAAATTTTGCTTCTAAAGATTATAATGAAGCAGCTAATAATGTTCATAAACTTAAGCATAAAATTAGTTTATTAGGTTTAGAAAAAGGATTAGAAATAGCATCTGCCTTTGAAATTGATCTTAAAAAAGGAAAAACACAATTACACAATAATTTTCTAGAAATTTTAAACAAAATTCACGTATATTTATACCATTAAATAATTTCTTTTTTTATTATGGATTGTATAATAATTGATGATGATGCAACTGCTAGATTAATTATAAAACAGTTTTGTTTGAAATCTGAACGAATTAACGTGCTAGAAGAATTTTCTTCTGCCATAGATGCTATAAAATATTTAAATAATAATAGTAATATAGATCTTATTTATTTAGATATTCATATGCCAACATTTTCTGGTTTTGATTTTATAAAAACACTAAATAATCCACCAAAAATAATTTTAACAACTTCAGACAAGAATCTTGCTTTAGAAGCCTTTGAGTATAAGAGTGTTGTAGATTACTTGGTAAAACCAATAACTTTTGAAAGATATAATAAATCTCTAGAGAAATTAGATGTTTTACCTACCAAGGACGAAACAACGTTAAACGATATTAATAAATCTGAATATATTTACGTTAATGTAGATAGAAGGCTTGTTAAAGTAAACATAGCTAGTATTTATTTAATAGAAGCCAAAGGAGATTATATAAATATAAAAACAAACAAGAAAAATTATATTGTACATTCTACATTAAAGAAAATACAAGATAAGTTACCTTTTAACATGTTTTTTAAAGTTCATAGATCTTTTATAATAAACTTCTCTGAAATAATTGATATTGAGGACAATAGTGTTTTGGTTAGACAAGATGTAGTACCAGTAAGTAGATCTAACAAGAGCGAATTGATGAAAAAACTAAATTTATTGTAAAGATAATTTGCAGTTTACCGTAACTTAACTTTCATTCATCGAACTTTAAAACCCGCTAAACGAAAATTAAACTTTATAAGAATAATAATTGTATCTTTGAATCGTTATTATTTATAATAGCAAACAATTATAAGTTGGGGGATTTATAAATTGTAAAAAAGAGCTGATTTTATCAGCTCTTTTTCTTTTTCTAAACTTATTTTAATTACATGGATAAAATTGAACATATTGGTATTGCAGTTAAAGATCTAGAAAAGTCAAATAAATTATTTGCTTCTCTTTTTGGTGAAACTCACTATAAAACAGAAGAGGTTGTATCTGAGGGTGTAAAAACATCTTTTTTTAAAACTGGCCTTAATAAGATAGAGTTACTCCAAGCAACCAATCCTAAAAGTCCTATAGCTAGATTTATAGAGAGAAAAGGAGAGGGTATTCATCACATTGCATTTGCTGTAAAAGATATTAAATCAGAAATAATTAGATTGCAAAAAGAAGGTTTTACTGTTTTAAATGAAGTTCCAAAAAAAGGTGCAGATAATAAATTAGTAGCTTTTTTACATCCAAAAACTACGAACGGTGTTCTAATAGAATTGTGCCAAGAAATAGAATAATTATATAAGGATTAAAATTTAAGATAATTTTAGATTTTTCAGTTTTTTAATCATTCATTTTTTCAATGCTAATTTGTATCTTGCAACAATTTTAAAGCAAAAAGTAAATGTCAACTAAATTTGATTCTTATCAAAATAGACGATTGCAATCTTCTTACATTTCTGTTGTAATAAGCATTGCTTTAGTGCTTTTTATGGTTGGTGTTTTAGGTTTAATTTTATTAAAGTCTACACAAGTTGCTAATCGTGTTAAAGAAAAAGTAGCAATTACACTTTTTATAAAGGATAATGTTACTCAAAAACAGATAAAAACATTTAGAGAATCTCTTTTAAAAGAGACTTTTACTAAAAAAGCAATTTATACAAGTAAAGCGCAAGCAGCAAAAAAATATAGTAAAGAAATAGGTGAAGATTTTTTACAATTTTTAGGAAAAAATCCTCTTAAAAACGGAATAGATGTTTATTTAAAAGCAGATTACGTAACTCCAGAAAAAATACAAGTTTTAGAAATTAGATTTTTAAAAAATGCTTTTGTTGCCGATGTTTCTTATGATAAACCTCTTATAAACTTATTAACTAAAAATATTAAAAGAATTAGTTTTTGGCTATTAGTTGTCAGTGGTTTTTTTGGTTTAATCGCTATGATTTTAATAAATAGTTCAATAAGATTATCTATTTATGCTAAACGATTTAACATAAAAACCATGCAAATGGTTGGTGCTACTAAAGGTTTTATTAGAAAGCCATTTATTTTGAGAAGTATAAAATTAGGTATACTAGGTGCTATTTTAGCATTAATTGGTTTAGCCATAGTAATTTATTACATAGATAAAACAATACCAAGTCTTGGGCTTTTAAAAGATTATTTTTCTTTAAGTTATTTGGCTGGTGGTGTACTTTTATCAGCATTTATTATTACTTGGATAAGTACCTTCTTTGCTACTCAGCGTTTCTTAAATTTAAAAACAGACGAACTTTATTATTAAAAATATGCTTAAAGAAAACAATCAACAACAGCAATTCCTTTTTGGTAGAAGAAACTTTATAATAATGCTTATTGGTATTGTATTTATTACTTTAGGTTTTGTTTTTATGTCTGGAGGAGGTAGTGATAATCCTGAAGTATTTAACAAAGAAATTTATAATTGGCAAAGAATTAGATTGGCACCAACTTTAGTTATAGTTGGTTTGGCAATTGAAATTTATGCTATTTTAACAGACCCTAAAAAATAAACTATGGATGTAATAGAAGCAATAGTTCTTGGTATTATACAAGGGTTAACAGAATTTTTACCAGTTTCCTCTAGTGGGCATTTAGAATTAGCAAAAGTAGTTTTAGGTGATACATCTGTGCCAGAAGAAAGCTTAACTTTTACTGTAGTTTTACACTTTGCAACCGCGTTAAGTACTTTAGTTATTTTTAGAAAAGAAGTCGCAGAAATTTTTAAAGGATTATTCCAATTTAAATGGAATGATGAGTTTAAGTTTTCTTTAAAAATTATTCTTTCTATGTTTCCTGCTGTAATTATCGGTTTACTTTTTGAAGAACAGTTAGAGTCTTTCTTTGGGGGTGAAATATTTTTTGTTGGTATGATGTTATTTGTAACCGCTCTACTTTTATTATTTGCAGATAAAGCTAAAAGTACAAATAAAGAAGTTACTTTTTGGGATGCTGTAATTGTAGGAGTTTCACAAGCAATAGCAATGTTGCCAGGAATTTCTAGATCTGGTGCTACAATATCTACTTCTGTGTTATTAGGTATAGATCGTACAAAAGCTGCTAAATTTTCATTTTTAATGGTAGTACCATTAATTTTTGGAAAAATTGCAAAAGATCTTTTAAGTGGTGATATTAATTTTCAATCATCAGAGATTATTCCTGTTTCAGCTGGTTTTATTGCTGCCTTTTTTGCAGGTTTATTAGCTTGTAAATGGATGATAGCCTTAGTTAAAAAGAGTAAGTTATATTACTTTTCTATCTATTGTGCTATAGTTGGTATTATTGCTGTTGGTTATTCTCTTCTAAATTAAAAAGAAAATATTTTATATAAATGACTGAAGAAGATTTTAAAAATGGTCAAGTTCTATTGATTGATAAACCTTTAAATTGGACCTCTTTTCAAGTTGTAAATAAATTACGTTGGAATATAAAACAACAGTTTGGATTAAAAAAAATTAAAGTAGGTCATGCAGGTACTTTAGACCCTTTAGCTACAGGTTTACTAATTATTTGTACTGGTAAGCAAACTAAAGAAATTCATGTTTATCAAGGTCAAATAAAAGAGTATACAGGTACAATAACTTTGGGTGCTACAACACCAAGTTACGATTTAGAAACAGAAGTTGACAAAACATATGCTACAGAGCATATATCCGAAGAACTCATAAAAGAAACTACAGCTCAGTTTATTGGAGACATTCAACAAAAACCGCCTATTTTTTCAGCAATTAAAAAAGAAGGTAAACGCTTGTATGAATTAGCTAGAAAAGGAGAAACTACAGAGATTAAAGCAAGAACTATCACTATTTCTGAGTTTGAAATTACCAATATTGATTTTCCTAAGGTTGATTTTAGAGTAGTTTGTAGTAAAGGAACTTATATTCGTTCCCTAGCTTTCGATTTTGGAAAAGCATTGAATTCTGGAGCTCATTTATCTAGTTTAAGAAGAACAAAAATCGGAAATTTTTCTGTAGAAAAAGCAAATTCTATTGAAGGCTTTGTCGAGGATTTAAAAATAGAGGAATAACCTAATAAAGATAAATTTTAATTATTATTTTTATAAGATATAAATCAGTTGTAAAGTTAATTATTGTTTTACAACTGATAAATTTACTTCAGATTTTTTAAATAGATTCTACAAATTTTAAAAACACTTTTTTGTGTAAGTCAAGATCCATGTTTGCAGAAAGCGCTACTCTCGCTATGTAATCTTTATCACCCTCTTTAGTAGTTCCTTGAGTAGAAGTTGCAGGTATCGTCCAATAACAACCCTTAAGTTGGCCATAACTAACGCAATATTTGCTTTCATCAGGAATCTCTGTAATCATTAAATCTATTAACTTATGATTTAAGGCTCTCTTATAAGTTTCTTTTTCTTCGTACGTATTTCCTTTTGTTGGTAAATCTAAAGAAAAAACTGAAGGTGTAAACCCTTGTTCCGCTAATTCTTCAGAGACAAAATTTATTTTTACTGCTGGTAAGTTATCTTTTATATAATTTACAAACTCACGTGTGTTTTTATAAGCATCAAGAATTCTTTGGTTCATTGATGGCATTTGTTTAGCTAGTATATTGTATTGAACACTTGTAGCTTCGTTATCACAAATTTGTAAGTGTAATTCAATTTTTTTAATTAAAGTGTTTGTCTTTAAGTTTCCTACACAGTAACCTGCAGTACAAAGTCCTCCACTAGGAAATTTAGATCCACTTGCAAAAGAAATGGTTCTTACAGAAGAAAGAATATCATCATTACCTAAAAAATGTACATTTGGGCAAAATGTTTGATCTAATACAAAAACAGGGTCTATTGCAACTTCTCCGCTGCTAGTTTTACGTTCTTTGCTTAAAGTGTCTTTTAAATCGATAAGATTAGGAACCTCAACTCTTGGATTGGTAGGTATCTCTGCAATTATATAAGGAACCGCATCTTCAAAAGCAATTTTTGTTAAAACCGAATCAATACTTTTAACCATATCATTATCACCATCTACGGGTAAATCAACTATATCAACATTATCAATACAAGCAGCAATTCTTCTTGCTTGGTCATTTGTTCCTCCATAACAATTTGGAGGTACTACTATTTTAATAGCTTTTCCTTTATGATTTTCTTTCGCATCATGAATTAACCCCATCAAAATAGCATATTGAATAGATAAACCGCTGGAAGCAACTAAAGCTTTAGTAGTTGTATTGGTAATTGTATTAATCGATTTTGAGACTTTTGTTTTACTAGTGGAATCAATGTTTGAAGATTCATTTTTATCACCTGTAATAATCGTTTGTAAAGCAATAAGAGAATTTACAGGAGTCATTGCAATAGTTTCTCTTCTTCTTACATGTTGAATATCTGAAATATAGTTTTCATTATGTATACCATTTACAATTAAAAAACTACCGAGATTTTCTTGTAGATTGATAAGGAAATCAATGTTTTTATTAAGTTTAATGTTTTCTATTTTGTTTTCTTTAGATATAAAAATAGTGCTTCCGTTAAAACTATTTATTTCAGAAACGTTTTTAATTTGCTTTAATTCAAAATTATAACCATAGATGTTTTTAATAATCTCCATATTAAAAAAACTAGGTAAGCTATCGATGTATAAAATTTGTGTTTTTTTATTTTCTAATAAATTTTTTCTTAAAATTGATAAAACAGGTATTGTTTTCGATGTAAAACTGATTACATTTTCTGGATTTACACTTAATAATTTGGCAATTGCCCATTCTAATATACAAGATAAAGGGTGCCCTAATCTTATATAGTCATAAGCTGTGGGTAAATTGTTTAGTGCAGTTTTATCAAAATTATTTTCAGAGAATAATGCATCAAATTGCTCTAAAAATTCAGTTTTAGCCTGTTGTTCGTTATAAATATCTAATCGATGTGTTGTTAGTTTTAACCAATTATTAGGCATATTTATAATTACGTTTTTAACATAATTTTGAGCAGTATTGTTTTTCATTTTTTTCATCCTTAATAAGTTTACAAGGTACATTAATTAGTTTTTTCTAAAATGATTAATGTTAATTTGTTTATTATTTTAAATCCTAATCTAGTCAGATATATATTATTAGAATTCGATTTTTTTATAAGTCGTTTTTGGTTTAAGTAATTTACAATACAATTTATATCTTATTAATTATTTTAGATGGCTATCTAAACGGAATGGTTCTTGCTAATAGAGAATTAACCAAAAACGATATCATGAAACAAATAATACTTTTATTTTCATTTTTATTTGCACTACAATTAGCATCACAAGAAAAATTAGGAAGACCTTTTTTTACTGGTTCATCAAGTTTAACTTTTGCTATAAATGAAAATTATACAATTACTCCAGATGATGGAGAACCATTTATAATACCAACAGCTATTTTTGTTAGAGTAGGTTTTGGGTATGAATTTAAACGAAGAGTTGCTATAAGTTTTAATTCTGGTTTTGATTATCATTGGAACTATGCTGTGAGTGCTTTTCCTGTTTATAGTAGTTTAAAATTTAATATTACAGAAGATCAAGATGATACCTTTTTTATGGAAATGAGTTTTGGTAAAATGTGGAGACCATCTAATAAGTATCCAGACGGAAATTATTATGGATTTGGTTTAGGTACTCAAATAGCAGGAGAAAATAGATGGAATACAGTAGTTCGGTTAGACTTTCATAGAAAAGGTTTAGTAGGTTTTGAAAACAATAGGTTAGACAGTGTGTCTTTAGGAATAGGATTTACTTTTTTTTAAAACTATTTTAAACAAAAAAAGCCTCGCAAAATTGCGAGGCTTTTAAATATGTTAATAGAAATATTAACCTAAAGTTACTCTTTTAAAAGTACTTACAGTTACATCTCCAAAAGTAGAAACGTATTGAGCAACATTTTTCTTTTCATCTTTAATAAAAGATTGATCTAAAAGACATTGTTCCATATCTAAAGTTGTGTTATCAGAAATGAATCTTTCCATTTTTCCTGGTAAAATTCTATCCCAGATTTTCTCTGGTTTTCCTTCAGCAGCTAATTCAGCTTTTGCAGCTTCTTCAGCTTTTGCCAATACTTCATCAGATAATTGAGACATAGAAATAAATTGAGGAACATTTTTTAATGTTTTACCTAATCTACCTAATTCAATATTATCTTTTTCAATAACAGCAATTCTAGCTTCAGTTTCTGCAGCAACGAATGTAGGATCAAAATCTTTATAAGATAAAGTTGTTGCTCCCATAGATGCTACTTGCATAGCAACGTCTTTCGATAAAGTTTCAGCATTATCTACAACAGCAGATAAACCAACTAAAGCAGCGATTTTACCAATGTGAGTATAAGCGCCAATATAAGCAGCTTCAATTTTCTCAAAAGCAGTAATCTCTAATTTTTCACCAATTACACCAGTTTGTTCAACTAATTTATCAGCAACAGTCATTCCACCAAAATCAGCAGCTAAAAAAGCTTCTTTAGTATCATAATTTAAAGCGATATCTGCAAATTGACCACCTAAAGCTACAAATGAATCGTTTTTACCAACAAAATCAGTCTCACAAGCTAAAACGATTGCTACAGCAGCAGTCTTATCAGCATTGATTCTTGTTACTGCAACACCTTCTGTAGACTCTCTATCAGCTCTTTTTGCAGCAATTTTTTGACCTTTTTTACGTAAAACATCAATTGCTTTATCAAAATCACCACCTGCTTCAACTAATGCCTTTTTACAGTCCATCATTCCAGCTCCAGTAGCTTCTCTTAATTTTTTAACATCAGCAGCACTTACTTTTACTGTTTCCATGTTATTTTATATTTTAAATGTTATAATTAATTTTTTTCTTCAGCTGGAGCATCTGCTTTAGGAGCTGCTTTTTCCGCTTTTGGCGCTGCTGCAACTTCTTTAGCTTTATCTTTACCTGCTTTTCTTTCTGATAAACCTTCAGCTACTGCATCAGTAACATAAGATAAAACTTTATCAATAGATTTAGAAGCATCATCATTTGCTGGTATTACATAATCTACTAATCTAGGATCAGAGTTTGTATCTACCATTGCAAAAATAGGAATGTTTAATTTCATAGCTTCTGCAACTGCAATGTGCTCTTTCTTAATATCTACTATAAATAAAGCACCAGGTAAACGAGTCATATCAGAAATAGAACCTAAATTCTTTTCTAATTTTTCTCTCTGACGATTAATTTGTAGTTTTTCTCTTTTAGATAAAGCATCAAAAGATCCATCTTGCTTCATTCTATCAATATGAGCCATTTTTTTAACAGCTTTTCTAATAGTAACAAAGTTAGTTAACATACCACCTGGCCATCTTTCTGTAATGAAAGGCATGTTTACTGCTTTTGCTTTTTCTGCAACAATATCTTTTGCTTGTTTTTTTGTAGCTACAAATAAAATTTTACGTCCAGAGTTAGCAATTTTTTTAAGAGCTTCTGAAGTTTCTTCTATTTTAGCCGCAGTTTTATACAAATCGATGATGTGAACACCATTACGTTCTGTATAAATATAAGGAGCCATATTTGGATTCCACTTTCTAGTTAAGTGACCAAAATGTACTCCATTTTCTAATAATTCTTGAATGTTTACGTTTGCCATTTTTATAAATGTGTTTACTTTCTGTTTTGAAATCAATATACAAGTAGTCTTTAGAGTCTTATATATTTAGATGCTAAACTGTTTAATATTAATTGTAAATAATAATAACAGTTCTCGATATAATATAATGCAGAATAATTTCTGCATAGATATTAACGTTTCGAGAATTGGAATTTTTTACGTGCTTTCTTCTGACCAAATTTCTTACGTTCAACCATTCTAGGGTCACGCGTTAATAATCCTTCTGGTTTCAACACTAATCTGTGTTCTTCATTAATAGAAACTAATGCTCTAGTAATTGCTAAACGAATTGCTTCTGCTTGTCCAGTAACTCCACCACCGTAAACATTAACTTTAATATCATAAGATTCTAAGTTTTCTGTTAACATTAAAGGTTGTTGTACTTTATATTGTAAAGTACCAGTAGTAAAGTAATTTTTGTATTCTTTACCATTTACTGTAATGTCACCTTTTCCTTCAGAAAGATAAATACGAGCAACTGCTGTTTTTCTTCTACCTATTTTGTGTACTGTATCCATTATTTAAGATCGTTAAGGTTAATAGCTTTAGGTGCTTGACCTGAATGTTTGTGCTCTCCACCTGCATATACATACAAATTTCTGAATAAAGCTGCTCCTAAAATATTTTTAGGTAACATACCTTTTACTGCTTTCTCGATTAATCTTGTAGGATCTTTCTCAAACATTTCTGTAGCAGTTAATGATCTTTGTCCTCCTGGATACCCTGTGTGACGAATGTAAGACTTGTCTCTCCATTTGTTACCAGTTAAAACAATTTTTTCTGCGTTGATGATAACCACGTTATCTCCACAATCTACGTGAGGAGTAAAATTAGGTTTGTTTTTACCTCTAATTAGCTTTGCTACTTTAGAAGCTAGACGACCCAACGTTTGCCCGTCTGCATCAACTAAAACCCACTCCTTGTTTACGGTAGCGCTGTTTGCTGATACTGTTTTGTAACTTAATGTGTTCATAATTACACTATTAGTTTTTGTTTGTTAATAATTATTTTTTCCTTAAAAAAGGAGTGCAAATGTAAGT
>CAJQQH010000053.1 GCA_905480405.1 uncultured Polaribacter sp.
ACCCGTCATTGCTAATAAATAACCAACATCATTTAACTCTATATTATCAGTTAAGTCATCATCATAAATATTAACAGTAAAAGCCTCTAAGCCTATAGACTCTGCTTGTTCTATATAAGTTCTATTAGAATCTATTAATACCACTCTTTTACCTTTTTCTTTTAAATATGTAGCTATTAACCTTGCTGGGTTTGAAGCACCAACAATTAAAATTGCATTAGAACTCTTTAAAAAGACACCTATTATTTTTGCAAAAAACCTAGCAGTAGTAGCATTTAAAAGTACAGTTCCTAATACAATCATAAAACTAAAGGTGTTATGTACTCTGCACCTTCTACTCCTTGTTTTAATAATTTACTTCCAAATAAAGAAGCAATACCTGCAGCAACAATACCTCTTGGGCCAACCCAACTTATAAATAGTTTTTCTTTAAATTCTAAGTTAGATTTATACGTACTAGAAAACACTGCTAATGGTCTTATTATAAAAACAACTATTGCAAACAAAACTGCTGTTTTCCAGGTATACAACAACATTAAGTCTTCTATATTAATATTTGCTGATAGTAAAATAAATAACATAGAAATTAATAAAACACTTAAAGATTCTTTAAAATAAAGCAACTCTTTTAAGTTCTTTAATTTTCCGTTTCCTAATACCATTCCCATAACCACAACAGCTAAAAGACCAGATTCATGTGCAAAAATTTCTGACAACACAAAAACAAGTAACACAGAAGAAAGAGAAACTACATTTAGTAAATAATGAGGAATTAATTTTTTGTTGATTGAAAAAGCCAATGCATGCGCAAAAGTAAATCCGAAAGTGGTACCAAATAACAAAATTTTTCCGAATTCCATTAACGCTGTTTTGGTAAATCCGCCACCACCGCCAACACTAATAAACTCGAATACTAATACAGCAACTAACGCACCAATTGGGTCTATTAAAATCCCTTCCCATTTTAAAACCGTACTAATATCTCTTTTTAAAGGAATGTTTCTTAAAATTGGTGTTATTACTGTTGGACCTGTAACAATAATTAATCCTGAAAAAAGAAAAGATAAATCCCAACCTAAACCAAAAACAAAATGTGCAACAATTCCTGCTCCAAAAAAAGTAATTGCAGAACCTAAAGTTATTAATTTTGTAATAACCGGCCCCACATTTTTAATCTCTTCTCTTTTTAAGGTTAAGCCACCTTCAAAAAGAATTATGCTAATAGCTAAAGAAACAAAATAATACAATCCATCACCAGGAAATAAACCTTTTGTACCATTCCATATAGGTTCTATCCACTTTGTACCGTCTTCACTTAAATACTCAGCCGCAATTGGGCCAACTAATAAACCTATTAAAATTAATGGTAAAATTGCTGGTATTTTAAATTTCCAAGCTACCCATTGTGCTAATATTCCTAAAATAATAATTCCTGCAAGTTCTAACATAAATTTTAATAAACGTTTAAATGTAAATTTAAGAATGTTTGTCTATCATAAAAATTAATTTATAGTTTTTTTCTTTCTTACAAAGTTTCCTATATTGTGCAATTAACTCTTATAAAGACTTTACTATTGCAAAAAATAGACAAAATACTTATTGGTATTGCCTTTTCTCCTAACTTAAAACCGAATATTTTTGAAGCTGTAAGATTAGCAAACATGTTTAATGCTGAGTTAGTTGGTGTGCATGTTGGAGAAAAAACAGCTCAAAAAATTACAGATTTAAATTCACTTTTAAAACAAGCAGACACTTTAAATAAACCTATTAAAACTATTTGGCAAGAAGGCAAACCTGTAGATGTAATTTTACAAACTTGTACCAATGAAAATATAGACTTACTTATTTTAGGAGCACTACAACAAGAAAAATTATTAAAGTACTATGTTGGTTCTATTGCTAGAAAAATTACAAGAAAAGCTCCATGTTCTGTTCTTTTACTAATTAAACCTTCTGTTAAAAGAGTTAACTGTAAACACATAGTTGTTAATGGGTTAAAAAATAAAAAAACAGAAGAAACAATAAAAACTTCAATTTTTTTAACTAAAAAATTAAATTGCAAAAAAATAACTATTGTAGAAGAAGTAACGCAGGAAGAATTGCACGTAACAGTTAATGATGATAAATCTTTAAGAAGAGCAAATATTGCAAAAGAGAGAATTAAAACAAGAGAAGATAGACGTGTAAAAAATATTTTAACAGAGATAGATTGCACTAGTCTTTCTATAAAAACACAAAGTATATTTGGTAAAAGAGGATATTCTATTGGGCATTATGCAAAAGTAAAAAGAGCCGATTTATTAGTTATGAATGCACCTTCTAAATTAGGTCTTTGGGATCGAATTTTTCCGCATGATATAGAATATATTTTATCAGAATTACCAACCGATGTTTTAATTGTAAGATAGATGAAGAAAAAAAGCACTTTTAAAACATTTTTATCAGAAATTCCACAAAACTTATTTTCTGGTTTCGTAGTATCTTTAATAGCACTTCCTTTAGGTTTAGGTTTAGCTTTAGCTTCTGGAGCACCACCAATTTCTGGTGTTATTGCTGCAATAGTGGGTGGAACTGTCGTTTCTATTATTGGAGGCTCTAACGTAACAATTACAGGACCAGGAAACGGATTGGTTGTGGTTATTCTTGCTGCAATTACTACACTTGGTAATGGAGATATGCAACAAGGTTTTTTATACACATTGGCAGCTATTGTAATTTCCGGAATTATAATGATAATTTTAGGTTTTCTTAGAATGGGATCTTTAGGCGATTTCTTTCCCTCTTCTGCAATACAAGGTATGTTAGCCGCAATTGGTATTGGTATTTTTGCAAAACAAATACATGTAATGTTTGGTAACACTTCTGCAAAAGGAAGTATAATAGAACTATTATTACAAGTACCAGAAGGAGTTATAAACTTGATAAAGACTGATAATTCTAGTATGTTTTATGCTGGTTTGGTTGGTGTTATTAGTTTGCTTATTATGATTTTTTACAGTAAAATAAGAAATAGATACTTTCAATTAATACCTGCTCCTATGTGGATCGTTGTTTTAAGTGTTGGAATGTACTATTATTTTGAAATGTTTTCTGCAACAGATTATCCAATAGACAAAAGCTTGTTAATTAATTTACCTGATGATATTTTATCAAACTTTGCTTTCCCAGATTTTGGTAAAGTATCTGATATGAGTTTTATAAATGCAGTTATTGGTATTACTTTAATTGCAAGTATAGAAAGTTTACTTAGTATTAAAGCTGTAGATAAATTAGATCCTTTAAAAAGACGATCTAACGTTAATAAAGATATTAGAGCATTAGGATTGGCAACGGTTATTAGTGGTTTCTTAGGTGGTCTTAATGTTGTTACAGTAATTGCTAGAAGTTCTGTAAATGTTAACAATAAAGGTTCTAATAGGTCGGCAAACTTTTTTCATGCTTCTTTTTTAGTACTTTTTATATTATTGTTTGCATCAGAATTACGAAAAATTCCTTTACCAGCTTTAGCTGCTATTTTAGTTTTTACAGGTTATAAATTAGCATCACCAGAAAATATTTCTAAAGTTTTTAAAGTTGGAAAAGAACAGTTAATTATTTTCTTGATTACGTTACTTACAACAATAGCAACTAGCTTAATTACAGGTATATTAATTGGTATTTTAATTACTTTTATTATTCATATCATTATAAATAAAAACGCAAGTTTATTCTTTAAAAACCTTCTAAAACCTAATGTTTTAATGTTTAAAGAAGATGATAAATATTACGTTAGTGTTAAGAATTTTTCTAGTTTTTTAAATTACACAAAGCTAAAATCTAAATTAAATCAGATTCCTGAAACAGAAGAAGCAATTATCGATTTTTCGATGTGTGATTTTGTTGATGATTCTGTGATGGAGAATTTAAGTAATTATGCAGAGTCATTTACTAGAAAAGGTGGTCATTTTGAAGTTATTGGTTTAGATGACTCTAAATCTGTTAGCGATCATCCTTTTGCATTGCGTAAAATACTACCAAAACAAATTATTCCTAAGAAAGGAAATTTAACTAAAAGACAAAAATTTATACAGAAGATTAGTAAAGAAATGCATTGGAAGTATGATGCTTTTTCTGCACAAGAAATGGAAGAACTTCCTACTTTTGGCTATTTTAAAACAAGAAGAATAAAAAAAGTATCTAATGTGCTTTCTAATGAAGATTGTACAATTTTTGACGTTCAGTATTCTGAAGGAGAAATGATTGCAAAACAAGTAGTTAAAGCAACAATGCTACACATTCATACTTCAAAACCGGTTCCTAACTTTACTTTAGATAAAGAAGGTCTTTTTGAATATATTCTAGATTTTGCAGGTTATACAGATATTAATCTATTAGAACATACAGATTTTAACAAGCGTTTTTATTTAGCTGGAAAAAATGAAGAAAAAATTAGAACTTTTTTTACAGATGAACTAATTTTGTTTTTTGAAAGCAATAAACAATACCATGTTTCGGCTACTGAAAACGGAATTCTAATATTTGGTAACGAACGACTAGCAAGTGTAAAAGAAATTAAATCTCTTGCATATTTTGGTATGGGATTACAAAAAACAATATAATTAGTATGTTAGGATTACAATTTGAAACCGAAACTTCTTGGGCAGAAATTGCTAAAGATAATTTACAACAGATACTTACAGACCATGCTTTTTTAGAGCAAAAAGCAGCTTCTAATGCTGTGTCTATTATCATTAATTACTCTGAAGAAACTGAGCTAGTTAAAGAAATGAGTAATATTGCTATTGAAGAAATGCAACATTTTAAAATGGTGCATTTACTTATGGTAAAACGTGGTATGGTTTTAGGACGCGAGCAGAAAAATGATTACGCTATAAAACTGCAAAAGTTCTTTAAGAAAACAGGCGACAGAACTGATGCATTGGTACAACGTTTATTAATTGCTGCTTTAATTGAAGCAAGAAGTTGCGAGCGTTTTAAAGTGTTTTCTGAAAACATGGAAGATGAAGAGCTTTCTAAATTCTATAATAACTTAATGATTTCTGAAGCAAGCCATTATACTACTTTTTTACAGTTTGCACGTGAATACCAAGATAGAGAAATTGTAGATGCAAAATGGAATGCTCTTGTTGCTTTTGAAGCAGAAATGATGAAAGAACGAGGTAATTTAGCTAAAATACATGGTTAAAAACATGTATACAAATAATCAAAAATCACATATTTAAAATCCAGCTACCTATAATTTAATTATGGATTATTTAATTAAAATTGGGCAAATACTATTTATTTTATTTGTAGTTTTTCTATGGAATAAATTTATAATTACAACTATAGTTAAAAAAGTAGTTGGTTTTCATAAAAGTAATAACAAAAACAATCTGGATAAACAACCAGTAAAATTTTTTATTAATAACGAATTAAACATAATAAATTTTGCCCAATATTTTTATTGGTTTGGTGGAATTGTAATTTCGTTAGAAATATTATTAAATTAAGTTTATATGTTTTCAAAAGACGAAGCTGCACTTTTACGTAAAGAATTCTGGACTAGTTTTGGAAAATCTTTTCCAAGAAAATGGTTGTTATACAATACAAAAATAAAAGGGTTCTCTTTTAAATTTGTTGCTGATAGAAAAAAAGCAATGGTTTGTTTAGATATTGAACATCCAGAAGATATTGCAAGTGAATTATTATACGATCAGATGATTTCTTTAAAGGTATTATTAGAAACTGAAATCCCTGAAGTAATTTTTGATGAAACGTATGAATTAGAAAGCGGAAAAATAATTAGAAGAATTTATGTTCCGTTAGAAGCTAAGTTTAGCATTCATAATAAAAATACTTGGAGAGATTGTTATGAATTTTATGTAGAAACTATGCCTAAGTTTGAGCTCTTCTTTTATGAATATGAAGAATTTATAAATCAGGCTATATAATTATAGCTCATAACTTAAAAATAATACCAAAAAAATCGCCTAATTTAGGCGATTTTAAGACTACTACTCTTTCTTCTTATTACTTAATAATATTAATCGAAAACGGATAATTAGGTGGTTCATTATTACTCGCTTTTATTGCATTTATAATCGGGAAAATAAGGTAAAAAATTCCAATTGCTATTAAACCAATAACACCTAAACCCAGTAACAAAATTAATGGAATACAGATTAAAATGTAAATAAACATAGAAATTCTAAAGTTTAAAATAGCTTTACCTGTATCATCCATATTTATTATTTCATCTTTTTTTGTAAGCCATAGAATTAACGGTACAATAAAACCGCCTATACCTGTTACAAAATCTAATAATTGACTTAAATGTGTTAAGACTAGTAATTGTTTATTTTCTTTCATTTGGTGTTTTTAATTTAGTTGTATACTTATTTGACGCAGATTTGTTTGTTTTGTTACAAAGATATATTTACTATTTAATTTAGGGATGTATATTTGCAAAATGATTAATAACGATACTATTATTGCTTTAGCAACTCCTTCTGGAGTTGGGGCAATTTCTGTGATTAGACTTTCTGGAGAAAATGCAATTGATATTGTAGATGCATTTTTTAAATCTATTAAGAAAGGAAAATCTTTAAAAAACCAAAAAACACACACCATTCATCTGGGGCATATTATTGATAAAGGTATTATTTTGGATGAAGTTTTAGTATCTGTTTTTAAAAACCCTAATTCATATACTGGAGAAAATGTAATTGAAATTTCCTGTCATGGTTCTAGCTTTATTCAGCAAGAAATTATACAATTGTTTTTACAAAATGGTTGTAGAATGGCTGATAATGGTGAATTTACTATGCGTGCTTTTTTAAATGGTAAAATGGATTTATCACAAGCAGAAGCTGTTGCAGATGTAATTGCGTCTAATTCTGCCGCAAGTCATCAAATGGCAATTCAGCAAATGCGTGGTGGAATTACGAATGAGTTAAAAGAATTACGTGTTCAGTTATTAGATTTTGCTGCTTTAATTGAATTAGAATTAGATTTTTCTGGTGAAGATGTTGAGTTTGCAGATAGAACAAAATTTAAAGAACTAGTTGCAAAAATTACGTTTGTATTAAAACGATTAATTGATAGTTTTTCTTTTGGTAATGCAATGAAAAACGGAATTCCGGTTGCAATTATAGGAGAACCAAATGTTGGAAAATCTACTTTATTAAATACCCTTCTAAATGAAGAAAAAGCAATTGTGTCTGATATTGCTGGTACTACAAGAGATGCTATTGAAGATGAAATTATTATTGATGGTGTTGCTTTCCGTTTTATTGATACTGCAGGTATTAGAGAAACTGAAGACGTAATAGAAAGTATCGGAATTAAAAAAGCCTACGAAAAAGCAGATAATGCCCAGTTAATTATTTTCTTAATTGATTCTAATAAATTTTCTTATTCTAGTGATGATTTTTTACAAGAAATTGAAACGATAAATAAACGTTTTCCTAACAAACGTTTATTAGTGATTGCTAATAAAATTGACACTTTATCCTGCCACGATTCAGCTGTTTTACAATCTGAAATTGAAAATTTAATTTTACTTTCTGCTAAAAATAAAACGGGTTTAGAAGAATTAAAAAACGAATTAACTTCTTTGGTTAACATTGGTGCATTAAGTAATAATGAAACCATAGTTACAAACTCACGTCATTTTGAGGCTTTAAACAATGCTCTAATTGCAATCACGTCTGTACAAGAAGGAATTGATTTAGAAATATCAACCGATTTATTCTCTATTGATATTAGAGAATGTTTGCGTCATTTAGGTAATATTACTGGTGAATATGATGTGGACAAAGATATTTTAGGGCATATTTTTGGAAACTTTTGTATCGGTAAATAGATTTGTTATCTTTTAGCTTCTTTTGATAAGACTTTGTTTTCTTTTGCTTGATCTTTATCTTAAATAATTGTTTTTTAAATCACATATTGTTTCAGAAAATAAATTTATTTTCCTTTAGTGGTATTTTTCTTTCCTACGTTGGAGTTTTAATTTCAAAAATTTTTAAACACTGTTTTATACATAAAATTAACTTAGTTATAATATATGAAAGAATATAAGATACCGCCTTTTTCAGAGAAGGATCTTCATTCAACATGATTATTTTAAATAGTCATTAATATTCAATTTTAGTAAGTTATATTTTAATACAACAATCCAAATGATTACGTATTTAAAACAAATGCGCGCGTTATTTTACAAAACAACATTTTACGCTCACTTTTTTTAGTTTGCGCATGTTTTTTACTTATCAATTGTTGCGCTCGTTTTAAAACAAATTAACACCAATGCGCTCGTTATTTTTAATTTGCGCGCATTTTTAGCTATATTTGAATTTAATATAGAGAACTTTAAAACATGGGAATAGAAATACCTTTAATTGAAACATCCTTTTTTCAAGGAAGAAGCACACCTGAAAAAGGTCGAATTGTGGGCTATGGTGCCATAATAGAAAGTTTAAAGTTACCAATTCCTCTTCCAAATGTATTATCATTAATAACTACAAAAAGTAAAAAATATAATAATGACTATTGGAAAGTATTTCCTGCTCCATACCAACCAGAAGAGACATTATACAAACAACTGGTATTTGCTATCAAATATGAAGGAATTAATTTACTTTTATTTAAAGCGCTGTTTAAGGCAGTTACAAAAGATCAAATAAAAGAAATTCTACACATAGAGCCTTCAGGTCAATATAGTCGTAAAATTTGGTTTTTATACGAATGGCTTCAGCAAGAGCAGATTAATGTACAAGTAGATTTAAAAAAACGAAAATACATACCACTTATTGATGCTAATATCCAATACACAATAAAGGGAGAAGAATCAGTAAGGCAAAAAATTATCAATAATCTTCCTGGAACTCTAGATTTTTGTCCATTAATTTTTAAAACTAAAAAGTTAGAAAGCCATATTAATGCTAATATATCGAGCAAAAAAGATACACTTCTAAATAACATCCGTAAAGATATATTACAACGAGCATCTTCTTTTTTATTATTAAAAGACTCTAAAGCTTCATTTATCATAGAAGGTGAAAAACCTGGAAACAATAGGGCTATGCGTTGGGGTAAAGCAATTGGCCAAGCAGGAGGAAAAGTGCTTAGTATTGACGAACTAGAGCGCTTACAACAAATAGTTATAGAAAACAGTAGATTTATAGAAATGGGCATACGTAAGGAAGGCGGCTTTGTGGGAGAACATGACAGAAGTTCGGGAGAGCCTATTCCAGATCATATTTCTGCAAAAAAAGAAGATATTGCACAATTATTAAATGGCCTAATAAACACAAATACAATATTACAAGAGGATAGTTACGATGCCGTTTTGGCTGCAGCAACCATATCGTTTGGCTTTGTATTTATTCATCCTTTTGTAGATGGCAATGGTCGTTTACATCGCTATATTATGCATCATATTTTAGCAAAAAAGAAATTTACACAGCAAGGTGTTATTTTTCCAGTTTCTGCTTCAATTCTAGAACATATTGATGATTACAAAACCGTTCTAGAATCTTATTCACTTCCATTATTAGATTATATTACATGGAAAGAAATGGAAAATCATAATATTGAAGTCACAAATAACACCATTGATTTCTATCGCTATTTTGATGCAACAAAACAAGCTGAGTTTTTATACGATTGTGTCGAAGATACATTAGTAAGAGTTATTCCAGAAGAAGTTAATTATCTCCAAAAATATGATGAATTTAAAAGATATTTAGATAATCATTTTGAAATGCCCGACAAAACAGTTGCTATACTCGTTCGTTTTTTAGAACAGAATGAAGGTGTTTTATCAAAACGTGCATTGAAAAAAGAATTTTCAGCATTAGAAGATATTGAAGTTAAAGATATCGAAATAAATTATAATACTATTTTCTATAGAACAGAATGACTAAATAATTAGATTCGTTTTAACATTTTTCTTTGCCAAAATCAACCAAAAGAAAGAAAAAGACTACACCACTACTCCACCTTACACCACTCAAACCTCTTTAAACAAAAGCAATATTACATATTGTATCGGCAAATAGATTTGTTTTTCCTTTAATATTCTTTGATAGTACTTTGTTTTATTTTTGGAAAAATTATATTATTTTACTTTACTCAAACATGTCTTCCGTTTTGTTGTTCATTAAACAAACTAAACTGTCGTCCAAAGTAACTATCAAAAATTATCATAATTATACAAATGTTAAATTCTATATCTTTGATTTTATAAATACTACGATACTATAATTGAAAGCAATTACAAAATATTGGTTTTTAGAAGGTTTTAACCTTTTTAGAAAACTCGGAATATTCAATATGATGAAAATCTGTGAGATTCTGGAAATGGATAATATTGAAAAAGGCAAACCTATTGAACTCAATGGCGAACACAAGAATAGTGTTTTCTTTCTAAAAAAAGGCAGCGTCAAAATTGTAAACACAACAAATGATACTGTTAAGTATGTTGTAAAACGTGGTAATATCTTTGGAGAGCTCGCTCTTTACAACAAAGAAGCTGCAACCAAAGAAGTTGCCTATGCATTAGAAGACTGCATAATCTGTTACATAGAATCAGAACAGATGGAAGAGCTTATGGAAAAGCATAAATCGCTCAAAAACGGTGTTCTTAAAATTTATGGCCTACGTATTCAAAAATTAGAACGACGACTTCACGATTTATTATATAAAGATAGCTCAACAAGAATCAATGAATTTATAACTGACTATCTAGAAGAGTTTGGAGAAGTAAACGAAGACGGTAAGTCAATCGCTAAAAACTTGCTTTCACATAAAGAAATTGCAAACCTTACTAATACCTCAAGACAAACAGTTAGTAATATGTTGAGTAAAATGCGAAAAGAAGGGCTAATAGACTATAATGCTCAATTTATTTCAAATACTAAATAGTTGTATAAACTTATTTTTTACTATTTTAGCTTTTTTATAACTAACCGCAAATTTAGATTCATGTCAAGAACTAAAGAATATATAGAAGAAGAGGTGATTGAAAAAGCCATGTATTTGTTCTGGTTAAAAGGCTATGAAAACACATCTTTGCAAATGCTTGAGAAAGCGATGGGAATTAATAAATTTTCTATTTATTCTAGCTTTGGAAGTAAGAAAGGTCTTTTTATAGAAAGCTTGAAACTCTATAGGAATAAAGTAAGTAAAATTACTAACCAACTTGAAACTTCACCAGATGGTGTTTTAGCTATAAAAGAGTACTTCTACAAATTTTTAAAACTTTCAGATGGCAAGGGTTTTGGTAAAGGTTGCCTAATAACCAATACATTAAATGAAATAGATAAAGAGACTGATAAAAAAATAATTAACGAGGTCCAAGGGTTTCGCGATGAAGTTAAACAATTGTTTTACAACAAACTAATGCTTATAAGTACTAAAAATAGAGAAACCATAGAAGAACAAGCAGATTATTTATTAATTTCTATGATTGGTCTATCATCGGCTTCTAGAATCTGTAGAGGTGTACAATTAGAAAACTATATAGAGAACACCTTTAAAAGATTATAATTTTTTTTTAGGAATTAAAACTAAACGCAAAGTTAGATTTAACGAATTGATTATCAATATTTAATAATGGTAAATTTTAAATTTATTTAGAGCAAATGAAATCCAAACTTGTTAAAATATGGGAGAAATTTAAGTCTTTGCTTAAACAAGGTTTAACACCAAAGCAATTAGCATTAAGTTTAATAGTTTCAGCATTGGTTTCTATTTACCCGATTTTTGGAATAAGCACAATAGCTTTAACGTGTATAGCATTACCATTTAGACTCAACTTACCAATAATGATAGCCTTTAGTTATATTATAGAGCCATTAAAACTTTTAGTACTTATCCCTTTTATAAATATAGGCGCACGTGTTTTTAGTACAGAGCATACTTTACTAACTTTTGAAGCCATAAAAGCAAGTTATGAAACAGGTTTTTGGAGTACTACAAAAGAATTATCTTACGAATTACTGTGCGGTACCGTAGGCTGGATATTAACTGCAATCCCTTTAGCCATAATATTTTATTTTATTTTGAAAGTAATTTTAACATATTTCGACAAACTCAAAACCAACCAATTAAAAACAAAATGAAACAATCAAAAATTTTAGGCTATTTAGGTCTAATTGCTTCTATTCTTGTAGGATTAGGTGAATACTTTTTACACTATTCATCAGAAATTTTAGGGCACGCAGAAAATTACGAATTTTTCAAATTTGTTCCTTTAAATAATCTTACAAAAGGGCATTTCTTGGCAGTAATTGGTTTACCTTTTTATTTTGCTGGATATATACATATTTACAAAATGCTAAAATCTGGTAACGAAACCTTGGCTAGAATTGTTTTAGCAATAGGTTTTATAGCTTTTGCAGTAGGTGGTATTTGGATTGGCTCAAGAGCTTCTATAGGTAATATTGTGCATTTAAAAGAAGTAATGAATCCATTAACTTACCAAAACCTTCTAGCTCATTATACAGATCATATGGAAGTATTGGTAGAAATACTTCGTATTGTTATAGCATCACTATCTGTTGTTTTTGCAATAGCTATTTTAAAAGGTGGTACTTATTATAAAAAATGGATGGCTATTTTTAATCCAATTGTCATACTTATTTTATTAGTAGTTATAGGTAAACTAATTCCATCTATAGGAAAACATATGTTGCCTATTTTAATGAATGTTACTCATTTTATCCTTTTTGGATTGTCATTATATCAACTAAACAAATACTCTCAAACTCATCAAAATGATTAAAAAAATTTTAAAATTCGTTGGAATAGTAATCCTTATACTTATAATATTAGTTTTAGGGTTCTTCTGGAATGACGCTCATTCAGAAAAATATGACATTACAATTGAAGATCATAAAATTCCTTTATTTGAGGAAGTTGCAATCGATTTCAAACATCAATACAATGGAAAAAAATCATTACCAATTGCACCTTCAGCTTTAATAGATATTGATAA
>CAJQQH010000054.1 GCA_905480405.1 uncultured Polaribacter sp.
GCGGGTACAACAAATACAGGTACCGTAGATGATTTAGATAGCATTGCAGATATCTGTGAAAAAGAAAATCTTTGGATGCACGTTGATGGGGCTTATGGTGGAGCGGCTATTTTATCTAAAAAAGGAGCAAAAGTATTAAAAGGAATAGAACGTGCAGATTCTTTAACGGTTGATCCTCATAAATGGTTTTTTCAACCTTATGAAATAGGATGTTTATTAGTAAAAGATTCTTCTTGGTTGAGTAATACGTTTTCTGAAAAACCAGAATATTTAAGAGATATTGAAGGCAATACATCTGAAATTAATTTTTATGATCATGGCATTCAATTGACTCGTCGTTTTAGAGCTTTAAAGTTTTATATGTCTATAAAAACGTATGGTTTAGAAACTTTTAAAGAAGCTATTTCTTACAATATTGATTTAGCTGATAAAACCGAAGATATCTTAAGAAAAAGTAAAAACTGGGAAATTGTTTCACCTGCAACTTTGGCAATTATAAATTTTAGATATAATCCTTTAGGTTTAAATTTAACAGAAAAGGAGTTAGATACTTTAAATCAAGAAATTTCTGCAAGAGTTGTTGCTTCTAAAGAGGCACTTTTAGTAACTACTGTTTTGCAAAATCAGATTGTAATTAGAATGTGTTTGATAAACCCAAAAACTACATTAACGCATATTGAGGATACATTAGAGCAATGTAATACTTTTGCTACAGAAGTATTGGAGGAGTGGAAAAAATAACATTTTACTCTTTTTAATAACAAAAAAGCATCTTTTAAAAATTTTAAAAGATGCTTTTTTGTTATATAAATTAAAAGAAAATTATCTGTTAATTGTTTGTTTTCTATCCGGACCAACAGATACTATAGAAATAGGAACTCCAGTTTCTTTTTCTATAAAAGCAACGTAGTCTAGTAAATTTTGTGGTAATTGATCTGCAGAAGTCATTTTAGTTAAATCATCTTCCCAACCTTTAAATTCGGTATAATTTACAGAAACATTTTCAGGTTCAATATTGTAAGGTAAATGAGTAATCTCTTTTCCTTTGTAGTTGTATGAAGTACAAACTTTTAAAGTATCAAATCCAGAAAGAACATCTCCTTTCATCATCATTAATTGCGTAACACCATTTACATCAACAGCATATTTTAAGGCAACTAAATCTAACCAACCACAACGTCTTGGTCTACCAGTTGTTGCTCCAAATTCATGACCAATTCTTGCCATGTCTTCACCGTCTTTGTCAAATAATTCTGTAGGAAAAGGTCCAGAACCAACACGCGTAGTGTACGCTTTAAAAATACCAAAAACATCTCCAATTCTATTTGGAGCAACACCTAAACCAGTACAAGCACCTGCTGCAGTAGTGTTAGATGAAGTTACAAAAGGATATGTTCCAAAATCGATATCTAATAAAGAACCTTGTGCACCTTCGGCTAAAATTGTCTTTTTGTCTTTTATAGCTTGGTTTAAAAACTCTTCACTATCAATAAATGCTAAAGTTCTTAACTTATCAATTCCTCTACAAAACTCAGCTTCTAATTCTTTTAAATCATATTCAACCTGAACATCAAAAAATTCTAACATTTTGATGTGTTTAGCTGTTAAAGCATCGTATTTTTCTTTCCAGTTGTCTAATTCTAAATCTCCAACACGCATACCGTTTCTACCAGTTTTGTCCATATAAGTTGGGCCAATTCCTTTTAAAGTAGAACCAATTTTTGCTTTTCCTTTAGAAGTTTCAGAAGCAGCATCTAATAGTCTATGTGTTGGTAAAATTAAATGAGCTTTTCTAGAAATTAATAGTTTAGAAGTGTAATCAATTTTATGTTTATCTAAATTTTCTAATTCTTTTTTAAAGATTACAGGGTCTATAACAACACCATTTCCAACTACATTTAAAGCTGTTTTATGAAAAATTCCAGAAGGAATTGTATGTAAAACGTGTTTAAATCCGTCAAAAATTAAAGTATGTCCTGCATTTGGACCTCCTTGGAAACGAGCTATAATATCATAATTAGATGTTAAAACATCTACTATTTTCCCTTTTCCTTCATCTCCCCATTGTAATCCTAGTAATAAATCTACAGCCATTGGTTGTGTTAATTAGTTGTTTGTGTGTATGTTGTTTGTTAAGATTTTTTCTTTTTTGTTCCGTAAAAATATAGTGAATGATTATGAATATCAATATCAAAAATATCTTCAATCGTTTTTTTTATGATTTGAATTCGTGGATCACAGAACTCTTTTACTTCGCCAGAATCTGTAAAAATTACATGATCGTGATTTTTATCAAAATAACTTTTTTCATATCTAGCCATAGATTGTCCATCAAATTGGTGTTTTCTTACCAAATTACAATCTAATAATAAATCTATTGTGTTATAAAGTGTTGCTCTACTAACTCTGTAATTTTTGTTTTTCATTTTGATGTATAGAGATTCTATATCAAAATGCTCATCTGCATCGTAAATTTCTTGGAGTATAGCATAGCGTTCAGGTGTTTTCCTGTGCTTGTGCTCTTGTAGGTACGCGGTAAAAACTTTTTTAACTACTTCTTGATTTTCAAGAGAATTACTCATGGATTTAATTTTTACGAAAAGACAAATTTACAGATATTTCTTAATAAAAATAGACTTTTATAAAAATGATATTTACATTCTATTAACACGTTCTACATTTTTAACACCTTCTACTGTTTGAATGCTTTTAATTAACTTGTTTAATTGTGAGCTATTCTTAACGCTTAGCGATATTTTACCATCAAAAATCCCTTCATTTTCTCCAATATTCATTCTATGTATTAATACCCCAATATTATTAGAAATAATTCGAGTAACATTATTTATAATGCCTTTGCTATCTACACCGCTAATATGTAAAATTACTTTAAAGTCTTGTTTAGTAGAGTCTATCCACTTTGCAGGCATAATCCTATACGCATAGTTAGATTGCATAGAGATAGCATTCGGACAGTTTTTTTTGTGAACCTTTATGCCTTCTTTTATCGTTAAAAAACCAAAAACATTATCTCCAGAAATTGGGTTACAACATTTAGATAATTTATAATCTAGTTTTTCTTCCTCTTTATTAAAAACTAAAGCATCGTATTTGTTAGTAACTTCTTCTTCATCTTTGTGTTCTGCTGAATCGTTGTTGGTATTTGTTCTTCTTAATTTTGTTTTAAAGAAATTTAGAATAGTACTATTTCTTTGAGATATAAAAGCTTTTAATTGTGTGTTATCTATTGCTCCATTTCCAAATCTATAAAACAAATCGAAACTTGTTCTTAATTTAAAATAACTTACTAATTCGTTTACACTTTTTTCATTAAATGCAATTTTTACATGACGTAGTTTTCTTATTAAAATTGCTTTTCCTTCTTCTGCAATAAGTTTTTCTTCTTCTTTTAAAGCTGCTCTAATTTTAGTTTTTGCTCTAGCAGTAATTACAAAATCTAACCATCTAACATTTGGTTTGTTAGTAGAAGTTGTAACTACTTCTATTTGATCTCCACTTTTTAGAGTGTAACTTAAAGGTACTAGTTTACCGTTTACTTTTGCTCCTCTACATTTTAAACCTACATCTGTGTGAATAGAAAATGCAAAGTCTAATGCAGTGGCATTTTTGGGTAATGATTTTAAATCTCCTTTTGGTGTAAAAACATAAATTTCTTTAGAGTACAAATTCAGTTTAAAATCTTCTACAAAATCAACAGCATTTAAGCTGTGACTTTCTAAGGTTTCTTTTAATTTATTTAACCAACCTTCTAAACCTGTTTCATTTTCTTCACCTTGTTTGTATTTAAAATGCGCAGCATATCCTTTTTCTGCAATCTCATTCATTCTTTCAGAGCGGATTTGAACTTCTACCCATTCTGCACCGGGGCCAACTACAGTAATATGTAAAGCTTCATAACCTGTAGATTTTGGTTGCGAAATCCAATCTCTTAAACGCGATGGGTTTGGTCTAAAGTTATCTGTAACTATCGAGTAAATTTTCCAAGCATCATGTTTTTCATCTTTAGAAATTGGTTTAAAAATAATTCGAATAGCATATTTATCAAAAACTTCATCAAAAGTTACATTTTGTTTACGCATCTTTCTTCTGATTGAATAAATGGATTTAAACCTACCTTTTATTTCATAAGAAAAATCTTCTTTATCTATACCTTCTTTTAAGGTGTTTGTAAAACTTTCTAAGTATTTTTTTTGATCTTCTTTGCTTTCTTTTATTTTGTTAATGATGCTGTTGTAAACTTCTGGCTCTGTATATTTTAATCCTAAATCTTCTAACTCAGTCTTTATATTGTATAACCCTAATCTATGAGCAAGAGGGGCGTAAATATATAAGGTTTCAGAAGCTATTTTTACTTGTTTATGAGCAGGCATTGCATCCATAGTTTGCATGTTATGCAATCTATCTGCAATTTTTATAAGAATAACTCTAACATCATCATGTAATGTTAAAAGCATTTTTCTAAAATTTTCTGCTTGTATAGAGGCGTCTTGCTCTTTGTTTAAACGAGAAATTTTTGTTAATCCGTTTACGATTCTTGCAATTGTTTCTCCAAACAACTGCTCCATATCATCTACAGTGTAATCGGTATCTTCTACAACATCATGAAGTAAAGCTGCAGCAATAGAGGTAGCATCTAAACCAATTTCTTTAGCAACAATTTTTGCGACAGCAATAGGATGATAAATATAAGGCTCTCCAGTTTTTCTGCGTTGTTTAGAATGTGCTTCTACAGCAACATCAAAAGCTTTTCTTATAAGTTCTTTATCTTCTTTAGATAAGATTTCATAAGTACCTTTTAGTAAATCTTTGTAACGACTTGCTATCTCTTTATTTTCTTCTTCTTTGGTTGCTTTGTACTCCATACATTACAATTTTCGGTTAGTTATCATTACTTAAAGTGAAGTTAGTAATAAGAATTTTAACTGCCAAGAATTAAAGATTCAAAATTTGATAAAAAACAGCTTATTTTTTACTGTAATTTATAAGGTATAAAAATTACTATTTTTCTAAGTTGTTTATTCTTTCCAACAAAGTAGGATGGGAATAATGCATAAAAACATATGCTTTATGAGGTGTTAAATTACTTAAACTGTTTCTAGATAGTTTTTTAAGTGAAGTAATTAAAGGTTTTGCAGCAAAGGTTTCTTTAGCATAATTATCTGCTTGATATTCGAATACTCGAGAAACATAATTCATTATTAACCCAGTTACTTCAGATATTGGAGAATATAAAATTCCGAAAGCAATTAATCCAATATGAAAACTTGGTATAGAAACTCCTAATGCTTCAGATAAAATAGAAGAATTAATAAAAAGTGATAAAATATATAATGTTAAACCTGTAAGTAAGATGGAAGAGCTTAAGTTAAAAATAATGTGTTTTCTTTTATAATGTCCAACTTCATGTGCTAAAACAGCAACAATTTCATCAGTTTCTAAATCATTTATTAAAGTGTCGAAAAGCGTAATTCTTTTCTGCGAACCAAAACCAGAGAAATATGCGTTTGCTTTTGTAGATCTTTTAGAACCATCAATAACAAAGATATTATTAAGGGTAAAACCTACTTTTTTAGCATATTCTTCTATAGCGTTTTTTAACTCTCCATCTTCTAAAGGAGTTTGTTTATTAAATAGTGGTACAATTAATTTTGCATAAAATAGATTCATGAATAATGAGAATACAGCAACCAAAGCCCAAGCATATATCCAAAAATTTGCTCCTACTAATTGATAAAATAAAATAATTAAAGATAAAATTCCGCCACCTAGTAGAGCACTCATTAAACCACCTTTTAATTTGTCTAACCAAAAAGTTTTTTTTGTCGATTTATTAAATCCAAATTTTTCTTCAATAACAAATGTGCTATAGTAAGAAAATGGAGTTGTTAAAATAGCTGACCCAAACATAATAACACCAAAGAAAATTAAGGCAACCAAAATAGGATGCTCTGTAAAGTTTCTAGCAAAATTATCTACATATTTAAAACCATCAACAAAAAAGAAAATTAAAGTTAAGATAATTGAAAAACTAGCTGTAATATTCGAGAATTTTGCAATAGTTTTCTTATATTTTTGAGACTTTTTATATTCGTCTTCATCATAAACATCTGCTAATTTATTAGGAATCGTATCGTTAAAATGTTTAGCATTTAATATGTCTAAGATTTTGTCAATAATAAAACTGATTACGATAAATGAAATTAATATGTAAAATAGAGTAGAGGCTTGCATTTTTCTAGGAATTATAATTACGATTTTATTTTACTGGAGTAAATGTAAATGAATATTGTTATAACAAAAAACTCGTAACTATTAAGTTACGAGTTTTTATAATTTATTTTAGATTAAGAAAATCTAAGAGTCTTAAAATTGCTCTCTCCCAGAAAAATGAAAGTTTGCTTCAATTTGAGCATTTTCATCAGAATCTGAACCATGAACAGCATTTTCTCCCATAGAAGTAGCATATAATTTTCTAATAGTTCCTTCAGCAGCATCAGCAGGATTTGTAGCACCAATTAAAGTTCTAAAATCATCTACAGCATTATCTTTTTCTAAGATTGCAGCTACAATTGGTCCACGTGTCATAAACTCTACTAATTCTCCAAAAAACGGACGCTCATTATGCACAGCATAAAAAGTTTCAGCATCTGCTTTTGTCATTTGAGTTTTCTTTAAAGCTACAATTCTAAATCCTGCAGCATTCATTTTTTCTAATATTGCTCCAGTGTGCCCGTTTTCTACAGCATCTGGCTTAAGCATTGTAAATGTTCTATTTGTTGCCATCTTTTGACTTTTTTTATTTTATTATTAAACTTTATAAATTAACTTTTAAGAATAAAAGCGTTTCACAAATTCGGCGCGAAATTACATAATTTTTTTAATTAAATTGTATATTCGCCAATTATGATTTTAAAAGGATTTGAAGAATTAAAAGGTTTTTTAACAAAACCAAAAAACATCGTTATTGTTGGGCATAGAAATCCTGATGGTGATGCAATGGGTTCTACATTGGCTTTAAAGCATTATTTAGATAAAAAAGGACATACTTGTACAGTTGTTGTACCAAACGAATATCCAGATTTTTTACATTGGTTACCAGGTTCAGAAACTACCTATAGATTCGATTGGCAAAATAATCAATCTCAAAAAGCAATAAAAGCATCAGATATTATTTTTCTTTTAGATTTTAATGCATTGCATAGAGTAGGAAATGATATGCAGAATACGTTAGAAAAATACCCTAATGATTTTGCAATGATAGATCATCACCAACAACCAGATGATGTTAAATATATGTATTCTGATGTTACTATTTGTTCTACTTGCCAAATGGTGTATCAATTTATTGAATTGAATAATGATTTAGATTTGATTAATGCTGATATTGCAACTTGTTTGTATACTGGTATTATGACAGATACTGGCTCATTTAGGTTTAGGTCTACAACGAGTAAAACACATAGAATCATTGCAAATTTAATTGATAAAGGAGCACAGAACGATAGAATACATAATAATGTATATGATGCAAATTCATATAATAGATTATTATTATTAGGTCAGGCATTAAGTAATTTACAAATATTACCTTCTTATAAAACGGCTTTTATCACTTTAACAAATGAAGAAAAGAAGCGTTTCGATTTTCAGAAAGGAGATACAGAAGGTGTTGTAAACTATGCTCTTTCTTTAAAAGGAATTATTTTTGCTGCTATTTTTATAGAAGACAATGATCAAGGG
>CAJQQH010000055.1 GCA_905480405.1 uncultured Polaribacter sp.
GTTTTTGCAAAAATAAGGCAAAAAAAAACCGTCTAAAATTATTTAGACGATCTTTTATGTTGTAAAAATTTAAGAATAGAATTAGATTACTCTAACGTCTACTGCATTTAAACCTTTTCTACCTTCTTTAAGGTCGAATTCAACTGCATCTCCTTCTCTAATTTCGTCAATTAATCCTGATACGTGTACAAAATACTCTGTATTTGATTCACTTTCTGTAACAAATCCAAATCCTTTAGATTCGTTAAAAAATTTTACTGTTCCGTTTTTCACTTTGATAAATAATAAATGTTAATAAAGTGCAAATATACACTTATAAAGCTTGCATATCACATTTTTAACTTTTTTGAGCTAAGTTTTTTCTTTTAGAAGAAAATTTAAGGGAATTATAAATGATGTTTTTTCAAAATAAAATATTTTAATAAGGCAAGAAAAAAGAATTCTAGGTCAAAGTCAATAAAACTAGGGCTTTAAGAGATTTTAACATTTTAAATACCTGTAAATCAAGTAATTGAGGATAATGCAAAAAGTATAAAAAAGTAAAAAAAGAGCTGTTTTGTTAAAAACTTCAAGGGTTTTGTGAATAAGTATGACTTTCATTTTGGAACAAAAAAGCCAATCTTTGTAGAAGTCGTAATTAACGATTAAATAACATTCATAATAACATTATTCTACCGTGGAAATTACACATATCATAAAAAGGGACTCTGAAATTAGTGTTTTTGAGCTAGACAAAATTGTAAAAGCTATTGAAAAAGCAATGCTTACTGTTAATAATGGTACTTTAGAAGATGCTATCGCAATTTCTAATATTGTAAATGGTACTTTGTTAGAAAGAAAGCTAAATGAACCAAATTATACACCAACAGTAGAACAAGTTCAAGACATTGTTGAGTATAAATTAATGGATAGCCCTTTTCACGATGTTGCTAAGGCATATATACTATATAGAGATGAGCAAACAAGAAGTAGAAAACCTAATATTTTTGAAAAAAGGTTAAACTTAAAGCCATACGACTATCCTGCATTAAATGAATATGTAGATGCTATTAGACATTCGTATTGGATACATACCGAATTTAATTACACAAGTGATATTCAGGATTTTAAAACATCTTTAACAGGTGTAGAGCAAAATGCTATTAAGAATACCATGTTGGCAATTTCTCAAATAGAAGTAGCAGTAAAAACTTTTTGGGGAGACATTTATAAGAAAATGCCAAAACCAGAAATTGGTTCTGTAGGTTCTACATTTGCAGAAAGTGAAGTTCGTCATCATGATGCATATTCACATTTATTAGAAATTTTAGGGTTAAATAATGAGTTTAAAAACTTAAAGAAAAACCCTGTAATTATGAAACGTGTTAATTACTTAGAGGCAGCTCTAAAAAATGTAAATAGCGAAGACAATAAAGAGTTTTCTGAATCTATAATATTATTCTCCTTATTTATAGAGCACGTATCTTTATTTTCTCAGTTTCTTATTATAATGGCTTTTAATAAGCATAAAAATGTTTTAAAAGGAATTTCTAATGTTGTAGAAGCTACTTCTAAAGAAGAGCAAATTCATGGAGATTTTGGTATAGACCTTATTAAAATTATAAAAGAAGAAAACCCAGATTGGTTTGATGATGAGCACAGTATGTTAGTACAAGATACTTGTAAAGAAGCGTACCGTTCTGAAAGCAAATTAATTGATTGGATTTTTGAACAAGGAGAATTAGATTTTCTTCCTAAGAAAGTAATTAAAGAATTTATTAAAAATAGATTTAATAATTCTTTAAAAAGTATAGGTATTACACAAATATTTGATGTAGATCAAGAATTACTAGCTCAAACAGATTGGTTTGACGATGAAATTATTGGAACTAAACACGGTGATTTTTTCGTAAAAAGATCTATTAATTATAGTAAAAGAACAAAAAGTATAACAAGCGACGACTTATTTTAAATTATGACCCAGAACGAAATCCACACTGCAGCACTTACCGATCACGAAAAATTAATTCAAGCAAGAAACATTGCTAGAAAAGAAATTATTGAAAAAACAAAAGAACCAGAAATAGAATGGCTTACAGAAAATAGCCGTAAATTTTTAGAGTCTGGTTATTTAACAGGTAATACAACTCCTGAAGAAAGAATACGTGAAATAGCAGATAATGCAGAAGGCATTTTAAAAATTAAAGGCTTTTCGGATAAGTTTTATAAATACATGGCAGCTGGTTATTTTTCTTTAGCTTCTCCTGTATGGTCTAATTTTGGAAAGAAAAGAGGTTTACCAATTAGTTGTTTTGGATCGCATGTGGCAGATGATATGGGAGATATTTTATTCTCACAATCAGAAGTTGGTATGATGTCTAAATTAGGTGGTGGAACATCTGGGTATTTTGGTAAATTAAGACAAAGAGGGGCAGATGTTAAAAATAATGGGTCTTCATCTGGTTCTGTTCATATTATGCAATTGTTTGAAAAAATGGTTGATGTTGTAAGTCAAGGTTCTGTAAGAAGAGGTCGTTTTTCTCCTTATTTACCAATAGATCATGCAGATATTAAGGAGTTCTTAGAAATAGGTACAGAAGGAAATCCAATACAAGAATTAACGCACGGTGTTACAGTAAGTGATGAGTGGATGCAGTCGATGATTGATGGTGATGTAGAAAAAAGAAGTCTTTGGGCAAAAATTTTACAGAGAAGAGGAGAGATAGGATATCCTTATATTCTTTTTAGAGACAATGCAAATAATGGAACGGTAGATGTTTACAAAGACAAAAATCACGAAATTTATGCAAGTAATTTATGTACAGAAATTATGTTGCCTTCTAATGAAGAATGGTCTTTTGTTTGTTGTTTATCATCTGTTAACTTGGTACATTATGACAAATGGAAAGATACAGATGCGGTAGAAACATTAACGTTGTTTTTAGATGCAGTAATGCAAGAGTTTATTAATAAGTTAGAAGTTTATAAAGATTCAGAAGATAGAGACGATCAGTTTACGTTTCGTTTTATGGAAAAAGCATATAAATTTGCTAAAGAAAATAGAGCATTAGGTTTAGGTGCTTTAGGATGGCATTCTTTATTACAGTCTAAAATGTTGGCTTTTGATAGTGCAGAAGCATATTCTTTAAATAGCGAAATCTTTAAGGTAATTAAAGAAAAATCATACAAAGCTTCTGAAGATATGGCTAAAATGTATGGTGAGCCAGAAGTGTTAAAAGGATACGGAAGACGTAATACAACTTTAAACGCTGTTGCACCAACAACATCATCGGCATTTATTTTAGGACAAGTATCACAAGGTATTGAGCCAATTTGGTCTAATATCTATGTAAAAGATATCGCTAAAATTAAAACGACTATTAAAAATCCAATTTTAGAAAAACTTTTAATAGAAAAAGGTCATAATACATCTGATATTTGGAAAAGTATTAGAGATAACGATGGTTCTGTTCAGCATTTATCTGATGCTGTTTTAACAGAAGCAGAAAAAGATGTATTTAAAACGTATTCAGAAATAGATCAAAACGTAATTGTATATCAAGCAGCAAACAGACAAAACCATATAGATCAAGGGCAATCTATTAACATAATGGTGCACCCAGATATGCCAATTAAAGAAGTAAATGCAGTATATATTAATGCTTGGAAATTAGGTGTAAAATCTATGTATTACCAACACAGTATGAATGCTGCACAGAAATTTAAACAAAAGAAAGAATGTGCTTCTTGCGAAGGGTAATTTAATATTTTTCGTAAAACTGTCATTTTGGTTTTACGGAGAAATCTCATAATTAAAATTTTATAAAAAGAGAGGCAGAAATGTTTCTCTTTTTTTTTGAAGCTATTTCTAGCTTTCACTACTCGCTTTTTTTATTCCAAAAAAAGAATAAAAAAGAGCTCAAACAGACCGTTCAATCTGGGCTAAACTTGTCTAAATGCTTTTAGCAAGAGACAAACTGATACTTCTTTTTTGTATTTTCACTTTTTAAAATCAGCTAAAAAAATGTGTTCATGACTATAAAAACAATCTCTCTAATAGTTTTAGGAATAATTTCTTTAGGAGTTTCTTTATTAACCAATAAAAACAAAAAGAAATCGAATGAAACTCGAAAGAGAATGCTTAAAAAAGTAGACCAAGCTAAAAATATCGAAAGATTTAAAAACTCCTTAGATTTTAAACATCCTATTTCGAATTCTATTATTAACTTATTAGAAAACATGGATGTACACGATAGGGTTGGAGAGAAGTTGAATGAAGAAGAAATAAAATCTATCGAAAAAAAAATCAATTTTAAATTACCAGAATCTTATAAAATTTTTTTAAAATATTTTGGTGATGGAGGTTATTGGATCTTTTCTCAAGCAATAGATAGTATTCAAAATTATTCGTTTTTAAAAGATTATAATGAAAGTTTAAAACAAACAATTCAATTAGAAGAACAGATTATAGATGTAGATAGTTTGCTTTGTTTAATGACAGAAGATTCTAACGGAGGCGCTTGGTGTTGGCTAACTTTAGAAGAGAAAAAAGATAATGAATGGCCTTTAGTGTATTACATAGACCAGAAACTGCATTATAAAGTCGATAACTTTTCGGAATGGTTAAAATTGCTAACAAAAGAAGGTTCGGAAGTTATTAGAGAATTAGATACAGAAGAAGAGCTTGGTTTAGGATAAACGTATTCAAACATAAAAAATAGAAAAGCTTCTCTTTTTTGTTTAATTTTGACAATATTTTACAATTATGATGAACTGGGAACAACTCCTTTCTTTAAAACGTTTTGGCGACACACAAGAGCGACCAAGAATAGCACAAGATGAAACACGTTTGGGTTTTGATGTAGATTTTGATAGAATTATATTCTCATCAGCATTTAGAAGCTTACAAGACAAAACACAGGTAATCCCGTTATCGGAAACCGATTTTGTACACACACGTTTAACACATAGTTTAGAAGTATCTGTTGTTGGTAGAACTTTAGGTAGAAGAGTAGGAAAGGTGTTGTTAGAACGTCATCCTAATTTAGTAACTTTAGGATATACTTTTAATGATTTCGGAGCAATAGTTGCTGCAGCTTCGGTAACCCATGATATCGGAAATCCGCCTTTTGGTCATTCAGGAGAAAAAGCAATTGGCGAGTATTTTAAATCTGGTAAAGGAGCAAAGTATAAAGACCATTTAACAGATAAAGAATATCAAGATTTAATTGATTTTGAAGGAAATGCAAACG
>CAJQQH010000056.1 GCA_905480405.1 uncultured Polaribacter sp.
AAATCTCTTTAGCAAATATGTTACATTGTAAAAGTGTTTCTTTAATATGTTCTATCGTTGTTTTAGGGTTGATTAAACACATTCTCAATACAACCTGATTTTGTAAAACAGTAGTAACTAACAACGCCTCTTTTGAAGCTACAATTCTGGCAGAAATCTCTTGATTTAATTTATCTAATTCTTTTTCTGTTAAGTTTAAACCAATTGGATTATGTCTAAAGTTGATAACAGCCAAAGTTGCAGGAGAAACAATTTCCCAATCTTTACTACTTCTAAGTAAATCTTCTGTTTTATCTGCTAACTCTATATTGTAAGTAATTGCCTTTTTAAAAGCATTTAGTCCATATGTTTTTATAGACATATAAAATTTTAAAGCTCTAAACCTTCTTGTTAATTGAATTCCATAATCGTAAAAATTAATTTCACTCTCATTACCTTCAATATCTCTTAAATACTCAGGTTTTTCACTAAAGGTATTACTTAACCAAGAAGCATCTTTTACTAATAGACAACCAATTTCGTAAGGTTGAAAAAACCATTTATGAGGATCTACCGTTAAAGAATCTGCTCGTTCAATACCTTGTAATATTTTACTCCCTTTTTTAGATAAAATAGCAGCGCCACCATAAGCACCATCAACATGAAACCATAGATTCTCTTTTTCGCAAATATCTGCTAATGTATCTAAAGGGTCTACTGTTCCTGTATTTGTTGTACCTGCAGATGCAATAATGCAAAAAGGTTTCTTACCTTCTAACTTATCTTTTGCAATTTCATTTTTAAGTTTATTAATACTAAACTTAAACTCTATGTCTGTTGGTATTATTTTTACTTGTTCTTTTTTAAAACCTAAAACACGAATCGCTTTTATGTTTGATGAATGCGCCTGGTCTGATAGATAAATAATTGCATTAGAAAAATCATCGCCACATTTTACTCTTCTTGCGGTAGCTAAACCTGTTAAATTAGCCATAGAACCTCCACTTGTAAAAATCCCTCCACCTTTTGTTACAGGAAAATTAAACATTTTTAACAACCAGTTTAAAGTAACAATTTCCAATTCTGCTGCAGCTGGAGAAACAATCCATCCGCCAGAAAAAATATTGAATCCGGTTGCTAAAGAATCTGCCATTGTACTAATAAAATTACTAGGTCCTGGTACAAAAGAAAATGCTTTTGGATGACTAGAAATATTACTATTTGGCATTACATTTTCCATCACAAAATCTAATACTTTGTCAGCTTCCATTCCTTTTTCAGGAGCTTCTTGCAAGAAAATATCGTCCATTTCTACTCTTGTAGCGCTAGAAACTGGCTTTTTATTTTCTACTTCATCATAATGTGCTACAATTAAATCTACAATTTTGTAACCATACGACTTCATTTCTTCTACAGATAAATCAAAAAAAGGCTTCATTGTTTTTGTTTTCTACAAAATTACAAGATGTTATTGTCTTTTTACTGTTATTTATCATAATAAAACGTAGAATATTAAGAATAAATTTAACTTTCACTTTTCTTTAGTAATCAACTATATTCTTTTCATTATTTTTGCTAAAAACAAGTAATATTGACTAGAGTATTTTTATTTTTTCTGATAACTTTTACTACAATTTTATTTTCGCAAGAAAAAAGAAAAATTGAATATTATGCAGAACAGCAAGAAGCTGATGAAGACAAATATCCAGGAGCTACAATTCTTATTGGAAATGTTAAAATGAATCATGAAGGTATAAAGTTAACTTGCCAACAAGCATTATACTATAAAAAGCAAAACTTTTTTAAAGCTATTGGTAACGTTTTAATAAAGCAAGGAGATACTATTACACAAACTAGTGATTATGCAGATTATGATGTAAACTCTAAGCAAGCACTTTCTTGGGGAGATGTAGTTTTAAAAGATCCTACAATGACATTAACTACAGACACTTTACAGTTTGATAGATTAAATCAAAAATTATATTATAGAAGTTTTGCTACGATAAAAGACGCAACAAATACATTAAAAAGCAAAAACGGTAATTACTATTTAGAAAACAAAAAATTTACTGCTACTACTAGAGTAACCGTAGTAAACCCAGAACATAATTTAGAATCTAACCATTTAGATTATTATACAAATACGGGGTACACTTATTTATACGGTCCATCTACAATTACAAATACCGAAAACGAAAATAAGATCTATTGCGAAAGAGGTTTTTACAATACAAAAACAGATATCTCTCATTTTGTAAAAAACGCAAAACTATATTTAAAAGAAAGAACTGTTGAAGGTGATAGTTTATATTATGATAAAAGAAAAGGGTTTGCTTCTGCAACAAACAATATTCAAATTATAGATACAGTTCAAAATTTTATAACTAGAGGAAATTATGCAGAAATTTTTGAGCTAAAAGATTCTTTATTTATTATTAAAAAAGCTGTTGCCATTTCTATAGTGGACAAAGATTCTATGTTTATTCATGGCGATACTTTATTAGTAACTGGTAAACCTAAAAAACGTATTATTAGAAATTACCATAATGTAAAGATATTTAAATCAGATTTACAAGGAAAGTGCGATTCTATTCACACAGATCAAAAAACAGGTTTAACAAGAATGTATAAAAACCCTGTTATTTGGTCTGATCAAAATCAAATTACTGGAGATACTATTTACTTAAAATCTAACGTAGAAACCGAAAAATTAGATTCTTTAAAAGTATTTAACAAAGCATTTATAGTTTCTAAAGATTCTTTGTCTGAAAATGATTTTAACCAAATTAAAGGAAGAAATATGTTTGGTAAGTTTGAACAAAACAAACTAAGAACTCTTTTAGTTAAAGGAAATGCTGAATCTATTTATTATAATAGAAACGAAGAAACCAATATTATAGAAACCATTACTAAAGAAATTTCTAGTAATATAGAATTTACCCTAGACAAAGGAATTATTCAAACAATAAAATATTTAAAAGCTTCTGATGGTAAAACATATCCGCCTTCTAAGTTACCTGAGGATATAAAAAAACTTAAAGGTTTTATTTGGCGGGAATACGAGCAACCCAAAAAGATGGAAGATATCTTTATTAAAGATGGTGATGAAAAGAAACCTCCTTTAAAAAAGAATAATCGAAAAAAACTACCTGCAATTCTTAGTGATAAAACTACTTTTAAAGATAAAAAAGGAAAAGCTAGAAAAAAACAATAATCTTGAAATCTGATTTTTTTAAATACCAAGCACAAACCTCTACTCAACCACTTGCCATAGAAATTTCTCACGCAAATGGAAGTTACATCTATGATGTTCATGGAAAAGAATATTTAGATTTTGTTGCTGGGGTTTCTGCAAATAGTTTAGGTCATAATCATCCTAAAGTATCTGAAGCAATTAAAAATCAAGTTGATAAATATGCCCATGTAATGGTTTATGGCGAGTTTATACAACAACCACAAGTTGAACTTTGTAAACAATTAGCCTCTACTTTACCAGAAAATTTATCAACCGTTTATATTACAAATTCTGGAACAGAAGCTACTGAAGGTGCTTTAAAACTTGCAAAAAGAGTTACAGGAAGAGCAGAAATTATTGCTGCAAAAAACTCATATCACGGTAACACACAAGGTGCAATGAGTGTTTCTGGTGTAGAAAGACAAAATGCAGCTTTTAGACCTTTAATTCCTGGAATTCGTTTCATAGAATTTAATAATGCTGATGATTTATCAAAAATAACCAACAAAACTGCTGCGGTAATATTAGAAACTATACAAGGTGGAGCCGGTTTTATTCAACCAAAAAACAATTATTTAGCGAATGTAAAAAAACGCTGCGAAGAAGTAGGTGCTTTATTAATTCTTGATGAAATACAAACTGGAATTGGAAGAACAGGAACTTTCTGGGGATTTGAAAACTACAATGTTATACCAGATATTATTATTACAGGTAAAGGTTTAGGTGGCGGAATGCCAATTGGTGCTTTTATCGCTTCTAATAAAAACATGAGTTTACTAAAAGACAACCCTAAACTTGGTCATATTTCTACATTTGCTGGTCATCCTATAATTACTGCTGCAGCAAACGCAACTGTTAAAGAAATAGTAGAAAAAAATTACTTTCTGAGAGTTTAAGAAAAGAACAAATAATTAGAAAACACCTAAAGCATTCATCAATAAAAGAAATTAGAGGAAAAGGTTTAATGTTAGCTGTAATTATGGAATCGCCAGAATTAGCTGCAAATATTATTCTTACTTGTTTAGATCGTGGTTTAATTCTATTCTTCTTATTATTTGAAGGTAAAGCCATGCGTATTACACCACCTTTAACCATCTCTGATAATGAACTAATAAAAGGCTGTAATATAATCTTAGATGTTATTAATGAAAGTATTAACAATTAGTTTTTTTTACTTTAACAATAAACTTTATTTTTGGTTTTAATCACAAAACTAAATGAACAAACAAAACATAGACCTGTTTGCCGAAATTTTTGAAACTCATAATGAATATAAAGGAACAATAATAGAACAACATATTCAAAAATTAAGAGAATTAGATGAGTATATTCCACCAATGCAATCTTTCTTTATAGTAACAAATACAACTACTCAGAAATATCCTTTTGTAAGTAAAAATTTTGATTATGCACTTGGTTTAAACAGAGAAGCAATGTCTGCTATTGGAGCTCCGTATTGGTTTTCTCATTTTCATCCAGATGATTTACCAATTTGGATGCGAGTTTTAGAAGATTTAATGATTTTTACAATGACAGAAATTCCTAGAGAAGAAAGAGCAAAACTAAGTTACACTTGGAATTTTAGAATTAAAAATAACAAAGGTGAATTTTTAAATGTTTATGAACACCAAACCCCTACTTATTTCGATGAATTAGGGAAACCAATAATTGGTATTGCACACCAAAGTATTGTTGGTGGCGGAGAACAAAGACCTATTATAGCAACTGCTAAAAAATTAAATGATAATAATGAATACGAAACTCTTTTTTATAAAAACTATTCGCAAAAACTACTTACAATAACATTAACCAATAGAGAAAAAGATATTGTAAGATTATTAGCTTTAAATAAAACTAGTATAGAAATTGCAGATAAATTATCTATAAGTAATCATACTGTTAACGTACATAGAAAAAATATTTTAGGTAAATTAAATTTCGACAATACAAAAGAATTAGTACAATATTGTTTAGTAAATCAGTTGTTTTAAACAACAGTAATAAAACATTATAAAAAAAAATCCCAATGCCATTTTATTGGGATTTTTTGTTATTTAATTTCTAAACTTATTTCTATTAATTAAATATTTTAGATGCTGTTTTAAATCCTGACCTGCATCGTAAATCATTTGTTCGTTTGTTGGAAAAGAAATAACATGCAACCTTGTTAAGTCTATATAAGACTGATCTAACGCTCTTTTATCGCCTTTAAAACTTGCATAAACATGCTGAAAAGTAAATTCACTTTCAATAGGATAAGTTTCTATTGTTTGTTTGGTATTAAAATCTACATATTTAACTCGCCCAATTACTTTTGCTGTTTTAAGTTGTGTAAACTCATATAACTGGCAAGCAACTTTTACAAACTTATCAACCTTAATTTTTTCACCATCTTTGTCTAAGACCTGATTTCCTTTATCATCTAAAAGATACTTAAAACCATCTTTAACTTGCTTTTCTTTAATAATTTCTCTTTCCCTTATTTGTTCTGGTGATAGTTGTATGTTTCTTAGGTTTAATTCTAAACCAAAATCATAATTTATTTTTGAATCTTTAACTCCATGATAAACGGTCCATAAATCATTTAATCCAAACGTATCAAAATTTAATAAATCTTCTTCTAATCGTTTCGGAATCACTTTATCAGTTTCGTTTTTCATAGAAACAAATACAAAATCAATTCCTTTACTATGAGTAATATCCATTAAATTACGAACCTCTTTATAATTAGGATTTATTTTTTCAATGTATTCTAAATCGGCATATGCATTTCTATAATCTAACTTATTATCAGCTTCAATAAGTTTTTGCGCATTATTATATAAGTGATCTGATAATTCGTTTTTAGAGCCTATAATTTCATCATCATAATTATTAAATTCAAAAACAGCATTTCTATTTTCTTTTAAAATTGACAATGGCAACAATGGTTTCAGCCATTCTTGTCTATTTTGTAAACTTGTATATAAACCAAAAATAGTTTCTAAACTCTCTGGATTATTTTCTTTTTTAAGAAAAGTTATTTTTGCTTCATCTTTGGATACAGCTTTTGCAAAAGCTTCTTCCAACATTAAAATATAAGGCTGATTTCCTTTTTTAGTTTTGTTCTTTTTTAAATTTTCTATGGCAATATTCATTGCGCTATCATAATTACCATTACTTATAGCTTCTTGCGTATTTTTTATACTGCTACAAGAAATAAAGAATAAAAACGATAAAATAACAAGTAGTTGTTTTTTCATAATAGTTAGGTTTTGTTTGGTTATTTCAATAGATGTGCCAAAAATATCATTTTTTAAAATTTTATTAATAATTAAACCGATAAGTATTATGAAAAAAAAATCCCAATGATTTCTCATTGGGATTATAATAATATTTAAAGTAAAAATTATACGTTAAAACGAAAATGCATCACATCGCCATCTTTAACTACGTATTCTTTACCTTCTACTCTCATTTTACCAGCTTCTTTTACTTTAGCTTCAGAACCATAAGTAACGTAATCTTCATAAGCAATTGTTTCTGCTCTAATAAAACCTTTTTCGAAATCTGTATGAATTACACCTGCAGCTTGTGGGCCCGTTGCTCCAATAGGAATTGTCCAAGCTCTTACTTCTTTTACACCAGCTGTAAAATAAGTCTGTAAGTTTAATAATTTATACGCAGAACGCACTAATCTTGCAACACCAGCTTCTTCTAAGCCAATATCCGCTAAAAACATTTGTCTTTCTTCATAGTCATCCAATTCAGTAATATCTGCTTCTGTACCTACTGCTAACACAATTACTTCTGCGTTTTCATCTTTAACTGCTTCTCTAACTCTCTCTACATAATCATTTCCAGAAACTGCAGAACCTTCATCCACATTACAAACGTATAATACAGGTTTTAACGTTATAAACTGTAAAGGCTGTACAAACTCCATTTCTTTTTCAGAAAACTCTATAGCTCTTACAGAAATTCCCTTTAGTAAAGTTTCTTCTATTTTTAACAAAACGACTAATTCTGCTTGTGCTTCTTTATTACCAGTTTTAGCAGTTCTTTTTACACGCTCTAAACGTTTTTCTACTGCTTCTAAATCTTTTAATTGTAATTCAATATCAATCGTTTCTTTATCTCTAACAGGATCTACAGAACTATCAACATGAATAATATTATCGTTATCAAAACAACGTACAACATGTAAAAGGGCATCTGTTTCACGAATATTTGCTAAAAACTGATTTCCTAAACCTTCACCTTTACTTGCCCCTTTAACCAAACCAGCTATATCTACTATTTCTACAGTAGCAGGTAAAACTCTTTCGGGGTTTACCAATTCTTCTAACTTTTCTAAACGCGTATCTGGTACGTTTACAACACCCAGATTAGGCTCAATGGTACAAAAAGGAAAGTTTGCACTTTGTGCTTTTGCATTTGATAAACAGTTAAATAAAGTTGATTTTCCTACGTTTGGTAATCCTACAATTCCAGCTTTCATTATTCTTTAGATCTTTAGATAAAATAACACAAGAATCAAAAACTTGATTTTTGCGTTGCAAATATAGATGTTTTAAACATAAAAAATTCCGAATTTACTTCGGAATTTTTTATATCATGATTCAAAAAATCATGTTTCTTGTTTCAAAAAAGTCTTTCAACTATTCGTTGTGCATAAAACTTTGTTTTTCTAATAAAAACTCTTCAGTTTCAACAACATCTTCATCTGGCACACAACAATCTACAGGGCAAACTGCAGCACATTGTGGCTCATCATGAAAACCTTTACATTCTGTACATTTATCTGGTACGATGTAATATATCTCATCAGAAACAGGTTCTTGATCTTCATCTGCATTTACAGCTTTTCCTCCTGGTAAAACTACATCACCATTTAAATCTGTACCATCAGCATACTTCCAATCATCTGCTCCTTCATAAATTGCAGTGTTAGGACATTCTGGTTCACATGCCCCACAATTTATACATTCATCTGTTATAATAATTGCCATAATTTTCTCTTCTGTTTTTGTACCTTTGTAGTTGCAAAAATAAAGCCAAAATCATAGACAACCAAAATAAATGATTAGTATTCAAAATAGAATTACTGCATTCGCAAAATTAGGGGACTTTTTAAGTCAATTTTCTGTTGATAATGTAACAAAAAGGGATAATATTGAACATAATGAAATCTTTTTTAAAGGTTTCGTTCATCAAATTAAAATAGCCCAAGAAAACAATTCTTGGTTTACAAAAGACAACATATTATTTACATTACAAAACTGGAGTAAGTCTCTAAATATAAAAAACTTAACAAGTTTTACAGAAAGTATTGATTTAAACAATAATACTTCTAAAAATGTAGCTATAATTATGGCAGGAAACATACCTTTAGTAGGTTTTCACGATTTTTTATCTGTACTTATTTCCGGGCATTCAGTCATAGTTAAGCAATCTTCTAGTGATAAACACTTGTTACCATTTTTAGCTAAATATTTAGAGTATGTAGAAGAAGGTTTCAAAGGAAAAATTACATTTACCGAAGAAAAACTATCCGATTTTGACGCAGTTATTGCTACGGGAAGCTCAAATACTGCTCGCTATTTTGAATATTACTTTAAAAATAAGCCAAATATTATTAGAAAAAGTAGAAATTCTGTTGCTGTAATTACAGGAAAAGAAACAGATGAAGACTTTGCAAAGTTATCTGATGATGTTTTTCAGTATTTTGGTTTAGGTTGTAGAAGTGTTTCTAAGTTATATGTACCAAGAGAGTTTAATTTTGATGCGTTTTTTAATGGAATGTATGGCAAAAAAGATTTTATAAACAATGCTAAGTACGCTAATAATTACGACTACAATAAAGCTGTTTATTTAATGAGCGAGTTTGATTTATTAGAAAACGGGTTTCTTATGATTAAGGAAGACGAAAGCTACTCCTCCCCTATTGCAACGATTTTTTATGAGTATTACGACAATGAAACTGATTTAAAAATAAAGCTACATCAGGATAAAGAAAAGATTCAATGTGTGGTTGCAAAAGATTTTATAAAAACTGAGGTTGCTTTTGGACAAACACAAAGTCCGCATTTAACAGATTATGCAGATGGCGTAAATACTTTAGAATTTTTATCAACTATTTAAAAAATTACATAGCTACAGAATTAGAAAGTAAGACTTTGAAACCAATTAGATACTTTGCAACTTTGTAATTAAAAAGAAAAGAAACATAATAATAAATTCAAGAATCTTTAATTTTTTTGAATTTTCGAATAAATACAAATGAAAAAACATAATTTTAGTGCAGGTCCTTGTATACTACCACAAGAAGTACTTAAAAAAGCATCTGAAGCCATTTTAAATTTTAATGATGATGATTTATCGTTAATAGAAATATCACATAGAAGTGAATCTTTTGTAAATGTTATTGAAAAAGCACGTTCATTAGCTTTAGAACTTTTAGGCTTAGAAAACAAAGGTTATAAAGCACTGTTTTTACAAGGTGGGGCAAGTTTAGAATTTTTAATGGTTGCTTATAATTTATTAAATAAAAAAGCAGCATATTTAAATACAGGAACTTGGGCAGACAAGGCCATAAAAGAAGCAAAAGCTTTTGGTGAATTGGTAGAAGTTGGATCTTCTAAAGATAAAAAATATTCTTATATACCAAAAGGATACACTATACCAGAAGATGTAGATTATTTTCATTGTACAAGTAATAATACCGTTGCGGGTACACAAATAAAAGAGTTTCCAGAATCAAATGTTCCTTTGGTTTGCGATATGAGTTCAGATATTTTTTCTCGTCAATTAGATTTTGAAAAATTCGATTTAATTTATGCTGGTGCTCAAAAAAATATGGGGCCTGCAGGTGCAACTTTAGTAATTATTAAGGAAGATATTTTAGGTAAAGTTGAAAGACAAATCCCTTCTATGCTAAACTATCAAATACATATTGATAAAGACAGCATGTTTAATACACCTTCTGTATTTGCCGTTTATGTTTCTATGTTAACTTTAGAATGGTTAAAAGATTTGGGCGGAATTAAATTTATTGAAGAAGTTAATAATAAAAAAGCGGCACTTTTATATGCAGAAATTGATAGAAATCCGCTTTTTAAAGGAATTACAGCCAAAGAAGATAGAAGTACAATGAATGCTACTTTTACTTTAACAGACGAATCTTTATCAGAAACGTTTGATACTTTGTGGAAAGCAGCTGGTATTAACGGCTTAAATGGCCATAGAAGTGTAGGTGGTTATAGAGCTAGTATGTACAACGCATTACCTTTATATAGTGTTCAGGTTTTGGTTGATGTAATGCAGGAATTAGAAAGAATTAAAAAATAAAATACAAATCGTCATTCCGAATAAAATGTAAGAATCTTAATATTAAGATTGCTACGTCATTTTAATTCTCGTAATGACTTACAATAGTAAGAATGAAAATATTAGCAAACGATGGAATTTCTCAAAGCGGAATAGATGCTTTAGAAAAAGGTGGATTTGAAGTACTAAATGTAAAAGTTGCTCAAAATCAACTAGAAAATTATATCAATGAAAACAATATTGATGCAATTTTAGTAGGTAATACTACACAAGTAAGACAAGAGTTAATGGAGGCTTGCCCAAGTTTAAAATTAATTGGTTGTGCTGGTGTAGAATTAGATAATATAGATGTAGATTATGCAGAAGACAATGGTTTAATTGTTATAAACACACCTTCTGCACCTTCTAGCTCTGTTGCAGAATTAGTTTTTGCACACTTATTTGGTATGGTTCGTTTTTTACATTCTTCTAACAGAGAAATGCCTTTAGAAGGCGACACGCGTTTTAAAGAATTAAAAAAAGCATATTCTCAAGGTGTAGAGTTACGTGGTAAAACCTTAGGTATTATTGGTTTTGGAAAAGTAGGACAACAAGTAGCAAAAATTGGATTAGGATTAGGTATGAAAGTTGTTGCAACAGATTCTATTATTGAGTCTGCTCCTATTGTTTTAGAGTTTTTTAATGGTCAAAAAGTAACGATTCATATTGATACTATTTCTCAAGACGAATTATTAAAAAAATCTGACTTTATCTCTTTAAACGTTTCTGAACAAGATGATTATCTTATTTCATCAACAGAAATAGAAAAAATGAAAGATGGTGTTGGAATTGTTAATGCTTCTAAAGGTGGTGTTTTACATGAAGTAGACTTAGTAAAAGGTATAGAAAGTGGTAAAATACAATATGCTGGTTTAGATGTTTATGAAACAGAACCTGCACCTGCTGTTCAACTTTTAATGAATCCAGAAATTTCTTTAACACCTCATATTGGTGGAGAAACGCAAGAATCGCAAGATAGAGTTGGTACTGAACTAGCAACACAAATAATTAACTTATTAGGATAATTTTATTTTAGTTTTTCACCAAAATAGTATTCAATTTAAAATATGGCAATTGTAAAACCTTTTAAAGCAGTTAGACCCACAAGAGACAAAGCTGCTTTGGTTTCTTCTAAATCTTATGAGGTTTATTCACCAGAAATGCGACAATCAAAATTAGCATTTAATCCTTACACATTTTTACATGTGATAAATCCTGGTTATAAATATCATAAACAAGATTTAAGTGGAGAACTACGGTTTAAATTGGTACACAATCGCTATTTAGAATTTAAAGAGAATAAAATTTTTAAGCAAGATACTGCTCCTGCTTTTTATATTTATAAAAAAACAACAGCTACAAATTCTTTTTGCGGAATTATAACCGCTACTTCTGTTGAAGACTATCATAGTAATGTGATAAAAAAACATGAAGGAACGCTTAGAAAAAGAGAATTGCTATTTGAAAATTATTTAAAAAACACAGGTTTTAATGCAGAACCTGTACTCCTTACCTATCCTGATAACGATATTATTACTAAAATTATAAAAAAATACAAGCAACAAAGAGCTGAATATGAATTTACATCAACAGACAAAAATTCACATTTACTTTGGGTTGTAGATGATAAAAATGACATAGCACAAATAGAAAACACTTTTAAAGAAATAGATACGCTTTATATTGCCGATGGACATCACAGATCTACTTCTTCATGTTTGTTAGCTCAAAACTTAGCTAAAGAAAATCCAAATCATACTGGCAAAGAAGATTATAACTTTTTTATGAGTTATTTATTACCAGAAAGTGAGTTAAGCATATATGAATTTAATCGATTTATAAAAGATTTAAATGGCCTAAATCCTGATGAATTTTTAATTGAATTAGATACTTTCTTTAGGATAGAAAAACGTGGACAAGAACTTTGCAAACCTAAAGAAAAGCACCAATTTTGTATGTATTTAAATGGTGATTTTTATGCATTACATCTTCGTAAATCTAACTATAAATTTACTGATGCATTAAGTAAATTAGATGCACAAATTCTTTACCTAACAGTATTAAAACCTATTTTAGGAATTGAGGATATAAGAAATGCATCAAAAATTATGTATTCCCAAAACAAGACGGATAGTTTAGAACTTAAAACAAAAGTTGATACTGGAGATTATAAAGTTTCGTTTGGCATGTTACCAACTACCATTAAAGAATTAAAAGAGATTGTAGACGTGGGTTTAATGATGCCACCAAAAACAACCTATATAGAACCTAAACTAAGAAGTGCTTTAACCATTTATGAATTCTAGAATTCTAACAGCATATTAAAATATATTATGATTTCTAAAAATTTGAAACACATAAAATCTACTTTACCAGAAAACGTAACCTTGGTTGCTGTTTCTAAAACCAAACCTATTTCTGATATACAAGAAGCTTATAATGCTGGTCAAAGAATTTTTGGAGAAAATAAAATTCAAGAAATGGTTGACAAATTTGATGCCTTACCAAAAGATATCGAATGGCATATGATTGGACACTTACAAAGTAATAAGGTAAAATATATGGCACATTTTGTAAATTTAATTCATGGTGTGGATAAGTTTAAAACCTTGAAAGAGATTAATAAACAAGCAAAAAAACACAATAGAGTTATTAATTGTTTGTTGCAAGCTAAAATTGCCAAAGAAGAAACAAAATTCGGTTTTACATTTGGTGAGATAGAATCAATTTTAGCATCTGAAGAAACATCAGAATTAAAAAACATTAATATTATAGGATTAATGGGAATGGCTACTTTTACTGAAAACAAAGAACAATTAACAGAAGAATTCTTGTCTCTTAAAAATTTCTTTGATATTCAAAAACTCCAAACTTTATCAATGGGAATGAGCGGTGACTATCTTTTAGCAATTAAAAATGGAAGCACAATGGTAAGAGTTGGTAGTTCTATATTTGGTCATCGTAATTATAATCATTAATTTTATAGAAAAAAGAAATTGTACGCTATATTAGATATTGAAACTACCGGAGGTAAGTTTAATGAAGAAGGAATAACTGAAATTGCCATTCACAAATTTGATGGACATGAAGTTATAGATCAATTTATTACATTAGTAAATCCTGAGAAACCCATACAAGAATTTGTTGTTAGACTAACTGGTATAAACAACAAAATGCTAAGAAATGCTCCCAAATTTTATGAGGTTGCAAAACGGATTGTAGAAATTACAAAAGACTGTATTATTGTTGCTCATAACTCTAGTTTCGATTATAGAATTTTAAGAACAGAGTTTGATCGCCTAGGTTTTAATTATTATAGAAACACTTTATGTACTGTAGAATTAAGTAAGCAACTTATATTAGACCAACCTTCTTACAGTTTAGGGAAACTCACAAAATCTTTAGGTATACCAATAACAGATAGACATAGAGCTAATGGAGATGCATTAGCTACAGTTCAATTATTTAAATTATTGTTAGAAAAAGATACAGAAAAAACAATTATTCAAAATGCTATTAAATATTTTGATAAAAGAGTAAAAAAAGAAAAGCTAAAATCGTTAATAGAAAACGTACCAACTATTTTAGGTGTATTTTACATACATAATTCTGATGGTAAAGTAATTTATATTGGTAAAGGTAGTAACATTAAAGCTGAAGTAAATAAGTTGTTTCTTAAGATTACTAAAAGGGCTCTAAAAATACAAGAAAGAGCAGATTCTATTTCTTTTGATAAAACAGGTAACGAATTATTTACACGCCTAAAATATTATATTCAATTAGAAAAATTAACTCCTAAATATAACTTTAAGAAGACCTTTAAAACTATTTCCGATAATTTTAATAATGATGATTTTATTATTGTTAACAAAGGTCGTGAAATTGAAGAAAACGCTATTTTGTTAGTTGAAAATAATATTGTTTTTGGTTATGGTTATACAAATTTAGCACTACAAGAAAACGACATTACTGTCTTAAAATCTATTTTAACACCTATTGAAAACAAGGATGCTTCTAAGAACATTATTAAAAACTACTTAATTAAAAATAAGGTTCAAAAAATAATAAGATTGTAAATGAAAAAAATCTTTTTAGGTTTCTTTTTAATATCTACACTTATAAATTCTCAAGAAATTGAATTTGAAAAAGTTACAGTAGATGAATTAAAAATGACACATTATGAAAAAGATTCTTCTGCAAATGCTGTTGTATTAATAGAGAAACATAATATAACTTCTAATCCTGCAAAATACAATCGATTCAAAAAACAATATTACGTAAAAATTAAAATATTAAACAAAACTGCATTTGATTTAGCAACTGTAAAAATTGTACATTCTAAAGATACTAAGTTAAAAAATATTAACGGTTTTACTTATAATTTAAACGAAGACAATACTATAAGACGAAGAACTTTAACAAACAACGATAAATTTATTACTGATTATAATAAAAACATCAAAATAAATTCCATTTCGTTTCCTAATGTAAAAGTTGGTTCTATTATTGAGTACAGTTATACAATAGAGTCTAATTTTTACAGTTTATTTAATTGCTATTTTCAATCTAAAACGCCTAAAAAAAAAGTAATTTATAAATCCAGAACATTACCACAATTTTATAACTCTATACTTATTGGTACTTTAAGACCACAAATATTTAATCATGAAGAAAATTCTGATTATGAAAGCTTACATTATGAGTTTAAAAACATACCAGCATTTATAGAAGAAGATTTTATCGATAATAAAGACAATTATATTTCTCGAATATTTTTTGAGAAAAAATATTACAATATTTATGCTCGTAAGGATGAACAAAAATATGGATGGGGATTAATTGATGAATTTTTTAGAGAAAAATATAATAATAAATTCAACAAAGTATTCTTTTTTAAAAAAGTACTTCCAAAAACTATTAAAAACGAAAAAGACACATTAACTAAAATTATAAAAGTTTTTAATTTTATCAGAAACCATTATACTTTAAACAACAATTCAAAAGCTACATTAACAAAGAGTTTTAAAGAGAAAACAGGAAATTCTAGTATCATAAACTTAGCGCTCTACAACTCTTTTAAAGCAGCTAATATTAAACCTAATATTGTTTTACTCTCTACAAGAGAACATGGTTTTTTAACAAAAAGATATCCAACTTACCAAAGTGTTAATTATGTTGTAACGCATATTAAAATTGATAATAAAGATTATTTTTTAGACGCAACCGACAAAAACATTCCCTTTGGTCTTGTACCTTTTAAATGTTTAAATGGAGATGTAAGAATTTTAGATTTAGAAAACGAAACTTATTGGAAAACAATAAAATCTACAATAAAAACATCTTCTAACACTAAAATTAATTTAAATATTTCTGAATCTAATTTAATTACCGGTAAAATAAAAGAGTCTAAAAAAGGACAATTCGCATATAATTATAGAAACTATTTAATAAAAAATAAGGAAGAAGACTATTTGAATAAGATTGAAAGCGAAAATATAAACTTAAGTATTAACAATTATAAAGTTGAGAATATTAAAAACAATTTGCTTCCTATTATAGAGAATTTAGAATTTTCTTTAGATAATGATAGTAACGATGAAAGTATTATACAGATAAATCCTTTTTTAATAAATTACGCAAAAGAAAATCCCTTAAAATTAAAAGAAAGAAAATATCCAGTAGATTTTGGCTTCCCATTTAATAAATACTATACCATATCCATAAAATATCACAAGAAATTAAAACTTATAAAACTGCCAAAAGAAATTGGATTTACTTTACCAAATAACGAAGGAAGGCTTATATTTAAAGTATTAAAAAAGGAGAATGAGGTAAATATATTTTTAAAATTTTCATCTAGTAAAAAATCATATTCTAATCTAGAATATTCATCATTAAAAGAACTATTTAATCAACTTGTAAAATCTCAAAACTCACTTATTACATTTCAAAAAATATAAAAAAATGAAAAAAATATTATTCCTCCTAATATTTATTAGTACAATTACCTTTAGTCAAAAAGACAAATCAACTAAAATGGGTCTAACAACGATAGATGAGCTAAAAATGACCATTTATGATAAAGACTCTACAGCTGCTGCTGTTGTGTTATATGAACATGCAAATGTGTATTTAGATGAGCAACATAAATACAATACCAGAACTGATTTTTATTACAGAATTAAAATTCTAGATAAAAATTCTTTTGATCTTGCTAACATAACTATAAACCTTTATAAAAAAAGTAAAGCTCTAAATATAAAAGCAAAAACTTACAACTTAACAGAGATTGGTACAATGAAAACAAACTCTGTTACCGAAAACAATATTTTTACAAATATAGATAACGAAAATTGGTCTTCTAAAAAATTTACAATGCCCAATATTAAAGTAGGTAGTGTAATAGAGTATTCTTACAGTGTTATTTCACCTTATTTAGGCATAGACGATTGGAAATTTCAATCTGACATACCAAAAATAAAAAGCGAATTTGATGCAGCTATTTTAGGAAATTACTTTTATAATGTTAGAATTGTTGGTTTTTTAGGATTAGATAAAGACGAACCTTCTGTAAAGAAAAAATGTATATATATAGATGGTGTTGGCCAAGGAGCTTGCGCAATATATTCTTACGGTATGAATGATGTACCTGCATTTAAAGAAGAAGATTATATGTTAAGTAAGAAAAACTATATTTCATATTTATCTTTTGATTTACAAACATATACAGGAACAGATGGTGTAATAACAAAATATACGACTACTTGGAAAGAAGCTGATAAAAAATTAAAGAAAATCTTTTTTAATAACCAAACATCTAAAAAAAGCTTTTTTAAAAACAAATTAGATATATCAATTATAGAAACAGAAAATGAGCTGGAAAAAGCGATAAAAGTCTACACTTTTATTCAAGAACATTATTCTTGGAATGACCAATACTGGAACACTAAAGATGTAAAAGTAAAACAAGCTTTTAACACTAAAACTGGTAGTGCAGGTGAAATTAATTTATCTCTTTACAATAGCTTAATTGCTGCAAAACTAAATGCAGAACTCGTTATATTATCTACAAGAAATCACGGAATACCAACTAAATTATTTCCTGTAATTTTCGATTTTAACTATGTAATTGTTAAAGTTACAATAAATGATAAAACTTATTATTTAGATGCAACAAATAAGTTTTTACCTTTTGGCCAATTACCTATAAGAACTTTAAATGGGCAGGCTAGAATTATGGACTTCACAAAAGAAAGTAATTGGGTAACGCTTAAACCAAAGTTTAAAACTTCTAAAAATAGTGCCTCTAAGCTAGTTTTAACAGAAGATGGTATACTTTCTGGTAATTTAATGATAAGACGAAATGGATATGCCGCTCAACATCAAAGAGAAAAAATAAACACTCTATCTGAAGATAGTTATTTAGAAGATTTTGAAGCTAATAATCCTGATTTAGAAATTGAAGATTATAAATTAGAGAATGAAAATAATTTAGATAAACCACTTACAGAAAAGTTTAAAATAAACATTAATACTAGTGATGGTGTTACTAATAAATTTAGAATTAATCCTTTCTTTTTTGGCAGATATAAAAAGAATCCTTTTAAATTAAAAGAAAGAAATTACCCTGTAGATTTTGGGTATTCTAGAAAAAACACATATTACTTAAGTTTAAAAATACCAGATAATTATAAAATAACTCAAGCGCCAAAAAACACTGCAATTTCATTACCAAATAAAGGTGGAGTTTTCACATTAAAAACAACACAAAAAGGAAATATTATTAACCTTTATGTAAGAATGAATACTCATAAAAAAGTGTATACTGCAAATGAATATTATGTTCTAAAAGAATTTTTTAATCAAGTAGTTAGCGCAGAAAACTCATACATAACAATAGAGAAAAAACAATAAAATTAGTACACTCAACTAATAATAATATTTAGAATGAAAATAAAATATGAATATTAATTATTTTTAATAAACAATTGAAGAAACGATCCAAACTACTTAAAATTAGCTATTTTAGCTTTTAAGATTAATTATGAATCAAGAGCTATTAATTTTACAATTTCAAAACAAAGATGTGAAAGCATACGAAAAACTGTACAATCTTTATTGTGATAGTATTTCTGGTGTTGTAAATAATATTGTTAAAAATGAAAATATAGCTCAGGAAATTACGCAAGATGTTTTTATAAAAGCCTGGAATAAAGCTGATACTTATTCTGAAAAAAAAGGTCGATTTTTTACATGGTTACTAAACATAGCAAGAAATTCTGCTATAGATTACACTCGTTCTAAAAAATTTAAACAATCTAAACAAAACCTAAACTCTGATTTTTTCGTAGATATATTAGAAAGCAGTTCTAGTTTAGATAACTCTACAAATACAATTGGGTTAAAAGAGTTTGTTACTAAATTAAGTGATAAATGTAAAGCAGTTATAGAATTATTATACTTTAAAGGCTTTACACAAAAAGAAGCATCAGAAGAATTAAACATGCCATTAGGCACCATAAAAACAAGAAACAGATCTTGCATTGGCGAATTAAGAACAATGTTAGGCGTATAAAAAATGAATAGTAAAGATTACATAGCATCTGGAATTTTAGAACTGTATGTGGCAGGCTCGCTTTCTGAAAAGGAAAATGAAGAGATATACAAAGCAGTTCAGGAAAATTCTGAGTTATTAGCAGAAGTAGAATCGATTGAAAAAGCGATAATACAACTTACTGCTGCAACTAAAAAAGGTGCTTCCTATTCATTTAATGATATTAAAAATAAGATAGTTACTACCCAAACAAAAGTTATTAAGATAGAAAAACAAAAAACTAATTGGTTGCAATATTCTGGTTGGGCAGCTTCTATACTAATTGGTAGTATTTTAATTTTTACACTTTCTAAAAATAGTGATCTAAAAGAACAAATTGCTTCTGAAAAACTATTATTGGAAGCACAAATAGATAGTGCTGCCATAAATTTAGCTTCTGCAGAAAAACTAATTGAAGTTTTTAGAGATAAAAACATTATTTCTATTCCTTTAGCCGGCCAAAAAGTATCACCAACTTCATATGCAAAAGTTTATTGGGATAAAAAAACAAATTCTATTTACCTAGATGCTAAAGGATTACCAAAACCTCCAGAAGGAAAAGTATATCAAATTTGGTCTTTAAAACTGAATCCGCTTACACCAACAAGTTTAGGAACTTTAGATTCTTTTACTGCTGATACAAATAAAATATTTACTATAAACAATGCTAACGAATCTGAAGCATTTGGTATTACTTTAGAACCTGCTGGCGGTAGTATTTCTCCTACCCTAGAACAGCTGTATACTTTAGGTGCAGTTTCTTCTTAATATTTAATTTTACTCTTTTAGTTGTATTAAATTCTATTTTTTAAATTATAAAACATAAAATTTCCTTTATATATAAACCTTAACTCTATCTAATTAATAGCTATATATTGTATCTATAAAAATTTTTCGCTGACTTACTTTCTTATTTATTTGATAAGAATTAAGTGTTTAAAATACGTTTGTAAATTTTATTCAATTAACTAATCTCGCTCCAAATCTTTGAAGTTTTAGACAATTCTACGTAAGCATTTTTAATCTTACCATTTTTTGGATTCGATAAACTAGCATCTTCTTGTAAAATATCTATTGCAGTATTTCTAGCAGCCACTAAAATTTTAGTGTCCTTTACAACATCAGCAATTTTTAAGTTTAAAACACCACTTTGTTGTGTTCCCATTAAGTTTCCAGGACCACGTAATTTTAAATCTACCTCGGCAATTTTAAATCCATCGGTAGTTTCTACCATTGTTTTTAAACGTGTTTTACCTTCTTCTGACAATTTATAACTAGAAAGTAAAATACAATAACTTTGGTCTGCACCTCTACCAACTCTACCTCTTAATTGATGCAATTGGCTTAATCCAAATCGTTCTGAACTCTCAATTATCATAACACTCGCATTTGGAACATTAACTCCAACCTCAATAACTGTTGTTGCAACCATAATCTGAGTTTCTCCTTTTACAAAACGTTGCATTTCATATTCTTTATCCGCTGGTTTCATTTGACCATGAACAATACTTATTTGATATTTAGGAGTTGGAAACTCTCGCGAAACACTTTCATACCCATCCATAAGATCTTTATAATCCATTGCTTCAGATTCCTTTATTAATGGATATACAATATATACTTGTCTACCTTTTTCAATTTCATCTCTCATAAATTTAAAAACAGATAAACGATTGCTATCAAAACGATGTACTGTTTTTACTTCTTTTCTTCCAGGTGGTAATTCATCAATTACAGAGATATCTAAATCCCCATAAACAGACATTGCCAAAGTTCTTGGTATTGGTGTTGCAGTCATTACTAAAATGTGAGGAGGAGCCCACCCTAACCCTCCCGAAGGGAAGGAACTCTCAATTGTATGTTTTAATTCTTGTGAAATTTTATTTGTTGTATTTTCTATATTTCCAATAACCTCTTCATTAATGAATCTTATCACTTTAAAACCAAGTTCATTAAGAATTTGTGTTCTTAATGCACCTGCTTCTATCTGCTCTTTTGTGTTATGGTATTTACCATCAACTTCAATGATTATTTTTTTTTCCAAACAAATAAAATCAACAATAAATTCATCTATAATATATTGTCTTCTAAATTTATATTCTAATTTTTTAGATTTTAATTGTTCCCATAAAATTCGTTCAGCTTCTGTAGTTTGTTGTTTTCTGTTTTTTTGAAATTCTTTAATCAACTTATAAGTTGATGGACGAGCTGTCATATATTTTTTAAGTACAGTTTGTACTTCCTCCCTTTGGAAGGATTGAGGTGGACCTCCTTTTTTCCAAAGTTTTGATCTTTGAGCAACTCCAAATCTATGTTGTTCATCAATAATTGCAATTCCTAGGTTTTTAAACTGCACTTTATCTTCTAACAAAGCATGTGTGCCAATTAAGATATGAAGTGTACCGTCTTCTAAATTAGCATGAATTTCTCTTCGCTTTTTTACTCTTACAGAACCCGTTAATAAATCAACATTTATATTCATACCTTCTACCATTTCTGCAATAGCATGATAATGCTGTGTTGCTAAAATTTCTGTTGGCGCCATAATAGTTGCTTGAAAACCATTATCTATAGCCAAAAGCATTGTTAATAAAGCAACAATTGTTTTACCAGACCCAACATCACCTTGTAAAAGTCTATTCATATGCGCACCAGATGCAACGTCTTTTCTAATTTCTTTAATAACTCTTTTTTGAGCATTAGTAAGATCGAAAGGTAATTTAGTACTATAAAATTCATTAAAAATGGCACCAACATTTTCAAAAACAAATCCTTTAATTTTTGTTTTATTAATGAGTTTCTTTCTTAATAATTGCAATTGAATAAAAAACAGCTCTTCAAATTTTAATCTATTTTGAGCTTTCGCTAAATTTTCTTGACTTTTAGGAAAGTGAGCATTTAATAAAGCGTCTCGTTTAGACATTAATTTAAAATTGTCTATAATCTCATCTGATAAAGTTTCTGTAATTGAATCAAAAAACTGTTTTAATAAGTTCTGAATATAGGTTCGTATCAATTTATTAGAAACACCAGAATTTGTTAATTTCTCTGTAGACGGATACACAGGTTGCATTTTGTTTTGCAACTTTTTCTTATACTCGCTAAATAATTCTAACTCTGGATGCGGAATACTAAAATTACCATTATAATGATTCAACTTACCATAAACCACATAAGGTTCATTCACTTTTAAAGAATCCTTAATCCATTTTTGACCTTTAAACCAAACTAACTCCATAGAACCAGTGGCATCTTGAAAAGTAGCTACTAACCTACTTCCTCTTTTCTGCGCAACAGATTTAACACGTGTTATTTTACCTATAACTTGTACTTCGGATGAATTAGGCTGTAAATCCTTTATTGTATAAAAAGTAGTTTTATCAATATATCTAAAAGGAAAAAAATTTAATAAATCGTTACATGTTTTTACACCAAGTTCTGTATACAAAAGCGCTGCTCTTTGTACACTAATACCGTTTATATATGTAATTGGATAACTTAAATTCAATTTAGAAAGATATGAATAACGAAAGTACAAAATACCTTTTATTTCACGTATATTTGCACCCCATTATTCGATAAAAAATGAGATTACATAGAAACTTAACTTTTGCTGTAATAGACAGTATTAGAGATATATTTAACGAAGGCGTTTACGCAGACAAAGCAGTAGAAAAAGCACTAAAACGTGATAAACGTTGGGGAGCAAGAGATCGTAAGTTTGTTGCTGAAACTATTTATGAAATTGTACGTTGGAACCGATTGTATGCAGAAATTGCAGAAGTTAATGCACCTTATGATAGAGATAATATTTGGAGGTTGTTTTCTGTTTGGTGTATTTTAAGAGGAATTAAATTACCAGACTGGAATCAAATTGGAGATGTACCAGAAAGACGTATTAAAGGTCGATTTGCAGAATTATCTAGAACTAGAAAATACAGGGAGTCTATACCAGATTGGATGGATGAATTATGTCTTTCTGAATTAGGTGAAGAAATATGGACCAAAGAAATTGCTGCTTTAAATGTACAAGCTAGTGTTATTCTAAGAACAAACACGTTAAATATTTCTAGAGAATTACTTCAAAAGAAATTAAAAGCAGAAGAGGTAGAAACAGAAATTGTACCTCATCATCCAGATGCTTTAATTTTGCCCGTAAGAGCTAATGTTTTTAGAACAGAAGCTTTTCATAATGGTTTTTTCGAAGTACAAGATGCTTCCTCTCAATTAGTAGCCGCTTATTTAGATGTAAAACCAGGAATGAAAGTTATAGATACTTGTGCAGGTGCGGGTGGTAAAACATTACATTTATCTGCTTTAATGGAAAATAAAGGACAAGTGATTGCTATGGATATTTACGAAAGTAAACTTCGTAAGTTAAAAGTAAGAGCTAAAAGAAATAAAGCACATAATATAGACATGCGTGTAATAGACTCTACAAAACCTATTAAGAAATTACATGGTAAAGCAGATAGAGTTTTAATTGATGCTCCTTGTTCTGGTTTAGGTGTTCTGCGTAGAAACCCTGATTCTAAATGGAAATTACAACCAGAATTTATAGATAACATAAAAAAAGTACAACAAGACGTTTTACAACAATATTCTAAAATGGTAAAACCTGGAGGAAAAATGGTTTATGCAACATGTTCTGTTTTACCTTCAGAAAATCAAGATCAAGTTAATAATTTCTTAACATCAGAGTCAGGAAAAGATTTTACATTTGTTTCAGATAAAAAAGTGCTCGCACATATTTCTGGATTCGATGGGTTTTATATGGCTCTCTTAGAAAGAAAATAAAAAATTCTAAATTTATTGCTGATTTAGAGTTTTAATTACTGAAAAAGAAAGTGTTTATTTTTTAAATTTTAATTTTAATATAAATGATGAAAAAACTACTTTTATTAATTCTTATCGCCTCATTCTCAGTTTCTTTTTCGCAAGAACAATACTATAATGATGTAGACTTAACGCTAACAGGAATACAACTTAAGGATGAATTAGCTACAAAAATAATAGCTACTCATACAAAATTATTAGATTATACAAGTAGTGGCCCAGATGTTTGGGATGCTTGTAAAGCTACCGATGAAAACTCTTCTAACACCGATGAAGTTGTATTGTTTTATGGTTGGGAAAATGGTACCGACCAAGATGTTACCAATGATTATTCTCGTGATAAAGACCTACAAGATTCTGGTAGTGGAGATTCTTTTGTTTGGAATAGA
>CAJQQH010000057.1 GCA_905480405.1 uncultured Polaribacter sp.
TTACAGAATAAAAAAATACGTCAAATGACGTATTGCCTTTATTTTAAGTTTTATCGATTTTTGTTGGGTAACCACAAAAAAAATAAAATGAAAAAAATATTTTTATTAGTATTTGTAATCTGTTTTGCAAATTCTGTAAACTCACAAAGCATCGGAAAAATAAAAACTACAAGTAAAAAATGGGCATTTAAGACCATGAAAAAAGCATCTAAGAGAATTTATATAAATTCTTTTAATGTAAACTTTGAAGTCTACAAAGAGGCAATAGACTTTAAGGCTGGTGGAAATGGTGGTAGAATGATGGGAAATAGAAGTAGCTCCACTGCAAAAGCTGCTTTAGGCTTAGGCGGCATTGACGGACGAATGATGCAAGAGAAAACAAACCTGCTTTATAAAAATTATCTACAGAGATTAGAAAGTGAAGGTTATGAAATTATCTCTACAGAAGAAGCTGCCAAAACAGATGTCTTAAAAGATTGGACTAAAGCAACAGGACCTTATTTAAAAGAAAACCTATCCGGAATTATTACTTGCGCTCCAGAGAATTTTACATTTTATTATAAGAAAAAAGGTTTTTTGGGTTTAGGCGGTATGAATGTACAACCAAAACTTGCTAAACAATTAAATAACGCTCTTGTAACCGACGTAAATTTATATGTTATTTTCTCAGAAACTGGTAACGATTGGATGAAAGGAAGAGCTGCTAAAGTAAAAATTAAAACAAACTTACGCTTGGTAGGAGAATACGCTATTGTGATTCCTCAAAAATTTAAAAAGAAAAAAACTACGGTAGGTAAATTATTTGGTTCTGTAAAGGTAAAAGGTGCATCAGATTTACATAGAGTAAATTCTAGTGTAGCGTTTTACGATCAAGTTCAAGCAAGTTATACTGGTACTTTAAAAGAAGATTTAGAAATTAATGGCATTATGAAAAAGGAAAAAGTTGTTGCTTACCAAAAACAGGGTTCATTTACACCTACTTCTTTTAGTTCTTTTGCAACATATGTTAATGCGAAAGCAGACCGTTTTTCTAAAAATGCAAAATGGATAGACATAGACGGAAATAAATATGCAGAAGGATTTTACAATGCTTGTAATACTTTTTTAGACAAACAATTAGATGAATTTTTTAGTAAGATTAAATAACGTTTTTTATTCAATATTTATTTATAAATATTAATGTGTTATAGAATGATGAAATTCTTAATAAGAAGAATACATCACATACTTTTACAAAATCAAAAATAAATATAGTTCCCCAACAACTTTATCATCTAACAAAGAGAATTCAACTTAGAATTCTCTTTGTTAGATGATAAAAAATTCCAATAAAATAAAATGAGAATAACTACTGAGTTTATCAGTAGTTCTAGTGATGCAACTAACTTTTAAAATATTATTTTTTTTCTCTTTTCTGACACAAAAATGATCCAAAAAAATAAATACGACAAATGACGTATTGTTCTATCGATAGTATTTCTAGAGCTTTGTATAAAATAAATCTAAAATTAATATTTATGAAAAATTTAAAAAACTTACTATTATTCATGTGTCTATCTTTTATAGTTTCTTGTAGTGATGCAACAGATGAAGATTTAGGCTCAACTGCAGAAGGAACATTTACTGCTAAGGTAGATGGAGACTCTTTTACCTCTTTAAAAGCTACAGTTAGTGCAATTGTTACAAATGGAGTTGCTGTTATTGGAGGCTCTAATGCAAACGGAGATTATATAAGAATTACAATTTCTGACTATAATGGCGTTGGAACTTATAAAACTGGTGATGCAATTTCTAGTACAAACTCTATTCTTTACGGAAGCCTGAGCCCGTTTGCTAACTGGAGTTCAGCATTTGATATTGGTTCTGGCACAATTGAAATAACAGAAGACACTGCAACACAAGTTTCTGGTACATTTACTTTTCTTGGATATAATGGGCCTAATGATAGAAAAGAAGTAACTGAAGGAACTTTTAACGCATCAAAAGGATAAACTTAAATGCTATGAAAAGGAAAAAAATACGGCATCTGTCGTATTTTTTTTCGTCTAATATTTATTGAAATTTGTAAAGTAATCCTAAAATAATCATTATGAAAACTTTAAAAAAAATTGCACTAAGTATTCTTACAGTACTTATTATTTCTGCTTGTTCAAGTAATAACAATAATACTCCTGGAAGTTGTAATACTGTTTGCGAATACACCTTAACTTCTGATGATACAGCAGGAACTGCAGCTACTTCAATTGAAGGTACTTATAGTTTAACAATGCATTTTCCTGATACTGAATCGCCTTTTCCAGAAGGTACAAAAGCAACGTTTTCTTTATTAGATAACGTTTTAACAGTAGAAGTAGATGGGCAAGAATGTATAACAATAAAAAATCCAAGGTTAACAACATTGGGTTCTACAGAAATACAGTTTAGAGATACTTGTAGAGATATGATTTCTTATGATGTTTCAGAAAATAACGGTGTATTAAACGAAATAAATATTTCATCTATTACAAATGGTAAATGGCTTGGACAATTTAATGATAGGTAACAAATATTAAAACATAATAGAAGCAAAAAAATATTCCGCTTTACATAAATTAATTAAATGAGTAATATATTCTTAATTTCTTTTATAGTTTATCCAATTATAATCTTTTTATTATTAAGACTTTATAACTCATATCAAAAATTAAAAAAATCCGAAACGGAAAACTTAAATCTTCTAAAAATGGAATTGGATTCGGAAAAAAAGAAAGCAAATCAACTAAAAAATATTTCTGAAAAAATAAAAAAAACAAACAATTCTACTCATTTAAAACTACTTAAAATTAGAGTAGACATTTTTAATATCGATTTTACTTTAAGTGAGGTTTTTAAATAAAAAGCATGAAAAAATTTACAATTCTAATTTTCTTTTTAGCTTGGGTTAATTTATTTTCTCAATCAAAACAAGATTATAATTTAGAAGCTATGGCTTCATACAAAGAGAATCAACTAAAAGCTATAAAACTTTTAAAAAAAACTTTAAAATTTGCCAAAGAGGAAAAAAAAATTGAGCTCATAAGCTTAACAAAAAATAATTTAGGAATTGTATTACGAGATTTAGGAGAATTCAAAAAAGCAAAAAACTACTCTAACGAAGCTTTACAATTTACAAGTGATTCTTTAGTTAAAGCTTCTTCATATATTAATATTGGTGCTTGTAATAGAAAACTTGGTCTATATAAAGATGCTATTACAAATTACTTAAAAGCTCTAGAAATTTATGAAGCAAAAAAAAGTTTGAGTAGAATTGCTACTACAAATAACAATATTGCGATTGTTTATAGTTATTTAAATTTAAATAAAAAATCTATTGAATACTATAACAAAGCTAAAAATACGTTTGAAAATTTAAATAATAAAAAAGGAATTTCACAAACTTACAATAACATAGCAATTGTATACGCTAATGAAGGCGAACTAGATACATCTTTAAAAAACTTTAGATATTCATTACAAATAGAGAAAAAATTAAATGATAAAAAAGGAATTGCAGAATCTTTAAATAATGTTGGCTCTATACATTATTATCTTGGTGCAATAGATTCTTCTATTTATTATTTTAACAAATCTGCTAACCTAGAACGTATAATTGGAAATTTTGCAGGTATAAGTGCTAGTTATAATAATATTGCTCAAGTTTTATTAGAAAATAAAAGAACAGAGGAATCTAAAAGATATATTGATAGTGCTTATGTTTTTGCAAAAAAATATCAAACATCAGAAGATATAGAAAGTGCGCTTTTAAATTATTCGGAATATTATGAGAACAGTAAAAACTATAATAAATCTCTTATTTATCATAAAAAATATTTAAAATTTAAAGATAGTTTAGCAGAAAAATCGAATATAAAAATATTACAAGAATTAGAAACTAAATATCAAACTGAAAAAAAAGAAAAAGAAATAGTAATACAGAAAGAAGAACTTTTAAAAAAAGAATTGGAAATAAAAAACAGAAACTTATATGCTGTTCTTTTAACATCTGCACTTATCATTCTAGGAATAGTTTTCTTTAGTATTTACAAAAAAAATCAATTAAAAAGAAAACAATTACAAAAGGAGGTTGATTTAAATGATGCACTTTTTGTCATAAAAACACAAAACAAGTTACAAGAACAACGGTTAAGAATCTCTAGAGATTTACACGATAATATTGGCTCTCAGCTTACTTTTATCATATCATCTATCGATAATTTAAAGTACATTTCTAAAGACGCAAATAGCAAGTTAAAAGACAAATTATCTAGGATTAGTTCATTTACGGGAGATACTATTCATCAACTGAGAGATACCATTTGGGCAATGAATAAAAGTGAGATTTCTATTGAAGATTTACATGCAAGAATTTTATCATTTATAGAAAAAGCAAAAATTGCTACAGAAAATATTAAGTTCGATATTAAACAAGAAATAAATGAAAACTTTACTCTTACCTCTTTAAAAGGAATGAATGTTTTTAGAGTAACTCAAGAAGCAATTAATAACGCAATTAAATATGCAGATGCTTCCAAAATTAATATTTCGATTTCTAAAAATAACAATAATTTAAAAATCTCAATTAAAGATAATGGAACTGGTTTTGATATTAATACCGTTGAGTTAGGAAACGGTTTATCTAATATGGAAAAGAGAATGAATGAAATTGATGGAAAAATAAATATTAGTTCAAAAAAAAATTCTGGAACTGATATTCAAATAATTTGTAAATTGTAACCTTATATTTCTAAGGTGATTAAAAAATTAATCTTACTGTTTTTGTTTTCTTCGTCTGTTATAATTGGTCAGGAGAAAAATTATCTAGACCATATTTTAGCTAAAGAAAACACACTTTCTAGTAAAGAATTTTTAAATACAATTCTAAAAATAAAATACGACAAAGCTTTAATTGATGCTAAAAAATATCTTTTACTTACAGAAAAAGCTGAACAAATTGCTATTAAAATTGATGATAAAAAATCTCTAGCAAAAGCTTACGAAGCCAAATCTTTAGCCTATCATTTTTCATCTAAAACAGAACTTTCTATTGCTAATAACTTAAAAGCCATAAAAATTTATAAAGAAATTAATGACAACGAAAGTTTAGCAAATACTTATATCAACTTAGGTTGGAAAATAAAAAATAGCGATTTAGACAAAGCTATTTTTTATATGAATAAAGGAATAAAAGTATTAGAAATAAACAATTTAAAACCAATAGATCTAAGCGGAGCATATAACAATTATGGTGTTTTAAAACATCGTAAAAAACAGTTAGACAGCGCATTGTATTTTCATAATAAATCTTTAAAACTTAGTATCATAAATAAAGATAGTATTGGTATACCATTTGCGCAAACCCATATTGCACAAGTTTATATTAAGCAAAGAAAATTTAAAGAAGCAGAAAAAAAATTAGAAAAATCTTTAGAAATTAGAAAAAAAAGGAATGACATTTATGGGATTACAGATAGTTTTCTATACTTAGGTGATCTTTATTTTGCTAAAAAAGAATTTAATTCTTCTTTAAAATACTTTAAAAAAGCAGAAAAAATAGCAAACAAAAACTCTTATTTCCCTTTAAAAAAATACGCTACTGAGTATATCTATAAAAGCTACGAACAAAGTAAAGATTTTAAAAATGCTTTTAAATATTACAAAATATACTCACAATTAAAAGATAGTGTTTTAAATAAAAATACCAACTCTAAAATTGCTGAATTAAAAATTAAATTTGAAACCAACGAAAAAGAAAAAGAAATAACAGAGCAAAAATTAATAATAAAAAACAGAAATTTATATACAACATTATTAGCAGCAGCTTTAATAATTCTAATTATTTTATCTCTAGGATACTATCATCGTTATCAATTTAAAAAGAAACAATTACAAAAAGAAATAGCATTAAAAGATGCACTTTCTAAAATAAAAATTCAAAACAGATTGCAAGAACAACGCTTAAGAATATCCAGAGATTTACATGATAACATTGGCTCTCAGCTTACCTTTATTATCTCTTCTATTGATAATTTAAAGTATATTTCTAAAGACATAAATAACAATTTTAAATCTAAATTAACTAGTATAAGTGCATTTACAGGAGACACAATTCATCAACTAAGAGATACTATTTGGGCAATGAATAAAAGTGAAATATCTGTTGAAGATTTACACGCTAGAATTTTATCATTTACAGAAAAAGCTAAAATAGCAGTTACCAGCACTAATTTTAAAGTTGAATATGATATTGATAAAAACAGTAATTTTTCTTCATTAATGGGTATGAACATTTTTAGAGTAATTCAAGAAGCAATAAATAACGCAATTAAATATGCAGAAGCAAAAAATATAACAATTAAGTTATCAAAAATAGCTACTAATTTTACAGCTACAATTATTGATGATGGTATTGGTTTTGAAATTTATGAAATTGATTTTGGAAATGGAATTTCTAATATGAAAAAACGAATGAATACAGTTAATGGATTTCTAAAAATAGATTCAGAAAAGAAGAAAGGAACAAAAATCACCTTAAAAGTAAGTTTAAAAAATACGCCAAATGACGTATAAAATAACTTTTAAATAATTGCTATTTTTAATGAAAAAGAAAAACGATGAACCTAAAAATTTGTATTGCAGAAGATAATTATTTTTTAGTAAAAACGATAAAAGAAAAACTTTCTTTTTTTGATGACATCTCTATAAAATTCCATGCTAATAATGGTGCCGAATTAATAGGTAAACTAGAGGAGAACCATAACATAGATGTTGTTTTAATGGATATTCAAATGCCAATAATGAATGGTATAAAAGCTACAGAAATTGTTAAAAACAAGTATCCTCAAATAAAGGTAATAATGCTTACTGTTGTAGATGATGATAATTGTGTATTTAAAGCAATTAAAGCTGGTGCAAATGGTTATCTTTTAAAAGAAATAAATGCAGAGAATTTATACCAGAGTATAATAGAAGTTACAGAAGGTGGCGCTCCAATGACCCCAAGTATTGCTCTAAAAACATTAAATCTACTAAGAAACCCAAGCGCTTTAAACTCTGAATCAGAGGCAGTAAACAATATTAAATTAACAAAAAGAGAAACAGAAATTCTATTACAGTTAAGCAAAGGTTTAAATTATAATAACATTTCTGAAAACTTAATTATATCACCTTCTACGGTTAGAAAACATATAGAAAATATTTACAAAAAATTACAGGTGCACAGTAAAATGGAAGCTGTTAATAAAGCAAAAAAAAACAATCTTATTTAACAGTTCTTATAAAAGCTGATCTACATTTTGCCAGGGCCCGCCATTTATAACATCCAAACCTTGTTTCGTTAAAAACTGTGTTGCTTGTCCGCTTCTAGCGCCACTTCTACAAACAGCTATTACTGGTTTATTCCAAGATTTAATTTGTTCAATTTCTAAAGGAATTAAGTTCAGAACAATATGCTTAGCACTTTCTGTATGCCCTTCATTCCACTCCTCTAAGGTTCTAACATCTAAAATTACCGCATCTTTTTTTAAATATTCTTTAATCTCTAAACTCATATCTTTCTTTTTAAACATGCTAAATAAGCCCATGTTATGTGTTTTATATTATTGAAGCAAATTTAAGCCATTTTCTATAAGTTTTGTGTAACTTTTATTACTTTTTAAATTTTCTAAAGCAAACAAAATATCTTCTTTAATTAAAAAATTATTTATTAGAGCTAATTCATAGAGCTCTAAAAGCAATAACCAATCTTTAGGAAATTCCTTTTTTAATTGATTAAATATACTTCTAATTTTTTCTTCTGTAGCAGATTTTTTATCTCGTAAATTCTTAACCGCATCATATAAAGAATACAATTCTTTTTCTGAAACAGAATACGAAATTTTATGCGTTTTTACTTCAGAAACCTTACTTGTGTCTTCAAAAGAGTCTACATCAGCAGATCCAGAATAAGCAGAAATAACTTCTTTACCAATTGCCATATCGTAAATTCCCCACTCGGGTTTAAAAAGAACTTCTTCGTTATATGTTACCGTACAATCATCTAAAGAAATAATTAGAATTTTTCCTCTTAAATCTCGAGTACCTGTAATCGCTTTTCCTTTTACAATAACTCCGCTTTCAAACTCTAACGTCATAAATTCACCTTCATAAATTCCGTAAGCTCTTAAATCTCTAGGACTCATGTCTTCGATATTTAAATTGATACCTTTTAACTTACCAATAGGGCTACCAAAACCACTTGCATGATAAGTAATACCATGCCCAATTAACTCTTTATCTCTATTTGCTAAAGCAGTTGAACCCGTAGTTTGGAAATATGCAACTTTATTGTTTTTAAACTGAATAACATTTGTAAATAAACCAGAAATTTGAATACCAGTTGTTAGTTCTATGGTTCCTAAATTTTTAGAATCAATCAATTTTTGAACTCCTTTTATACCTCCATTTCTAAGAGCCATCGTATTTGCAAATTCGTTTAAAACCAAACTTAAATAAGCAAAATCTGGTGTAACAAATAACTGAGGTTGCGGTTTTGTAATATCGAAACTGATATTTGCTGCTTCTATGGAATATGGGCGTTTTTTAACCTCCGCTTTCATACACCAATCACTTTCGCCAATAGAAGACAATAAACCTGCACCATAAATTTTGGGGTTTTCTAAAGTTCCAATCAAACCATACTCTACTGTCCACCAATGTAGATTTCTAATTTGTGCCATTTCAGATAATTCACCCATATTATCTTGCAACCATTCTACTTGCTTTTGAGCTTCAATAATTTCGCTTTCAACTGAATTTGGGTCTTCTTTTAAAATTGATAAAAGCCTAATTGCTTCATACATTTCATAATCTTTAGATGATGAAATTGCTTTGCTACCAATTTCTCCAAAGCGTCTTAAATACTCTGAATACTCCGGATTTGAAATTATTGGCGCATGACCTGCTGCTTCATGAATAATATCTGGCGCTGGCGTATAAGCTATATGATTTATGGTTCTCATATCTGAAGCTATTACTAAAACATTGTAAGCTTGAAATTCCATAAAAGCATTTGGTGGTATAAAACCATCTACAGAAACTGCAGACCATCCTATTTCTTTCAAAATTCTATTCATTCCTTCCATATACGGAATATTTTCAACAGAAATTCCCGTTTTTGTAAGTCCAGTTACATAAGATTTATGGGCAACTCTGCTTAAATAATCTACATTCATTCTCATTACATATCTCCATACCGCTTGGTTTTGAGCTGTGTATTCATTATAAGGTTGTTTAACAATAAATTTGTGTAAATGTCTAGGTAACTTTTGGGTTACTTCATTAATTTCAAAATGTAGGCTCATTAAATATTTAGTAAATTACCTTGTAAAATTACGAATTTTATAATTTAATTAATATTTTTTTAAGTTAAAAATTGATATCAAAACAAATACATCATTTTACTATTAAAAATGTAATTTTAATACACAAGAAAAGGCATTTATACTTTTTGTAAAAAATCAACGAAAAACTACGAACAAAAAGGACAAGAAACTGAAAAGAAATATGATACTTTTTCTAGTTGTAACCTTTACAATTATCTACGCTATCGGTTTCGTAAAATTTTAATAAAATTATCAAAATCTTTCTTATTTTTACAGTATAAAACACAACAATGAACAAGAAAGTTATCTTAATGATTTTAGACGGATGGGGAATTACTCAAGACCCAAAAGTGTCTGCTATATACAACGCAAAAACACCATTTATTAATAGCCTTTATAACAAATATCCTAATGCACAATTAAGAACTGATGGAGAACATGTAGGTTTGCCAGAAGGACAAATGGGGAATTCTGAAGTTGGTCATATGAATTTAGGTGCTGGTAGAATTGTGTATCAAAATTTAGCTCGTATTAATAAAGCTGTTGAAGAAAAAACTTTAGGAAAAGAAAAAGTTTTACTAGATACTTTTAAATACGCAAAAGAAAACAATAAAGATGTTCATTTATTAGGTTTAGTATCTAATGGAGGAATTCATGCACATATTAATCATTTAAAAGGATTATTAGATGTTGCAAAAGAGAATGAAGTAGATAACGTGTATTTACACGCTTTTACAGATGGTCGTGATTGTGATCCAAAATCTGCACCTTACTTTTTAAACGAAGTACAAGAACATATGAACAAAAGTACAGGTGAAATTGCAACTGTAACTGGTCGTTATTATGCAATGGATAGAGATAACCGATGGGAACGTGTAAAAGAAGCTTACGATGGTGTTGTTAATGGAGTAGGAACAAAAACTTTTAACGTAATTGATGCTGTAAAATCTAATTATGAAGCTGGTATAACTGATGAATTTCATAAGCCAATTATTGCAACAAATGCAGATGGCTCTCCTAAATCTCAAATAAAAGAAGGAGATGTTGTCTTATTCTTTAACTATAGAACAGATAGAGGAAGAGAATTAACAAATGCGTTATCCCAAAATGATTTTCCAGAATTTGGAATGAAAAAATTAGATCTTTATTACACAACCATCACTTTATATGATGCAAGTTTTGAAGGTATTAACGTAATCTATAATACAGATAACATTAAAAATACATTAGGTGAAGTTTTATCTAATGCCGGTAAAAAACAAATTAGAATTGCTGAAACAGAAAAATACCCGCACGTAACATTTTTCTTTTCTGGGGGACAAGAAGAACCGTTTGAAGGTGAATCTCGTATTTTAAGAAACTCACCAAAAGTTGCAACGTACGATTTACAACCAGAAATGTCTGCCTACGAATTAAAAGAAGCTCTTTGTGAAGATTTAGAAAAAGGTGAAGCTGATTTTGTTTGTTTAAACTTTGCAAATGGAGATATGGTTGGGCATACAGGTATTATGGAGGCTGCAATAAAGGCTTGTGAAACTGTAGACGAATGTGCAAAAGCAGTCATAGAAACTGGTTTAGCAAACGGGTATTCTACTTTATTAATTGCAGATCATGGAAACTGTGAAACAATGATGAATCCTGATGGGTCTCCTCATACAGCTCACACAACAAATCCTGTGCCTTTCATTTTAATAGATGAAAATATAAAATCAATAAAAAGTGGTATATTGGGTGACATTGCTCCTACAATTTTAGAATTAATTGGCGTAGAGCAACCAAAAGAAATGTCACAAAAATCACTTTTATAATTATGAAAAATACAATAATTCTTTTCTTAACGGCCTTATTTATATCTTGTGGATCATCACAAAATATGGTACCCACATCTCTTGTTAAAACAAAAAAAGAAGAGCAAAAAACTGTACAAAAAGAAATAAAAAAGGTAGCAGTAGCAATTACTGCAAAAAAAGATACAAATGGTTACTTAGTTGGTGTAGCTAATAAAGAATCTTTTACAGATGAATCTTTTAAAGGTTGGTTTAATAGTAGGTATAATGAATACACACCAGACAAAGAAACTATTGTTAAATTAACAAAAGTCATCAAAGGCTATACGATTAAAGGTTTTATGGGTACTTGGTGTGGAGATAGTAAAAGAGAAACTCCTCGTTTTTATAAAATTTTAGACGAAACTGGTTTTGATCAAAATGATTTTGAATTAGTTACAGTTAACAGAAGCAAAAGAACTCCAGACAATCTACAAGAAGGTTTTAATGTAATACGAGTACCAACTTATATTTTTTATAAAGATGGTAGAGAGATTGGACGTTATGTAGAATATCCTAGAGAAACTTTAGAAAAAGATATTTTAAAGATTGTAACAGGACAACCTTACAAACATTCTTACGATAAAAGCAAATAATTTTCTTTGCATATTCTTAAGAAATAAATTCTAATAAATATAGTAACTTTGCGGTTCAATTTTTTAAGATGATTAAAATTAAAACCAGAGAAGAGATAGAAATTATGCGCGAAAGTGCTTTAGTAGTTTCTAAAACATTAGGTATGCTTGCAAAAGAAGTAAAACCAGGTGTTTCTACTTTATATTTAGATAAGCTTGCAGAAGATTTTATAAGAGAACAAGGTGCAATACCCGGTTTCTTAGGGTTATACGATTTTCCGAATACACTTTGTATGAGTCCTAATTCTCAAATTGTACATGGTATACCAAATAAAACACCTTTAAAAGAAGGAGACATAATCTCTATAGATTGTGGTGCTTTAAAAAATGGTTTTTATGGAGATCATGCATATACATTTGCTGTTGGTGAAATAGATGATGAAACCAAAAAATTATTAGACGTAACCAAAGAAAGCTTGTACGTTGGTATTAGAGAATTTAAAGCTGGTAATAGAGTTGGTGATGTTGGTTTTGCAATTCAGAACTTTACAGAAAAACACGGTTATGGGGTTGTTAGAGAACTTGTAGGTCATGGTTTAGGAAGAGAAATGCACGAAGATCCAGAAATGCCAAACTACGGTAAGAGAGGAAGAGGAAAGAAATTTGTTGAAGGTATGGTTGTTGCCATTGAACCGATGACAAACTTAGGAACTCAAAAAATAAGACAACATGCCGATGGTTGGACAATTACAACATTAGACAACAAACCTTCTGCTCATTTTGAGCATGATATTGCTATTGTAAATGGTAAACCAGAATTACTTTCTACTTTTAAATATGTAAATGAAGCTTTAGGTATCGTTACCAATATTGAAGATGAATTTAGAGCAAGTTAATACGTGTCTATATTCAAATCCATATTAAATACAGTACCAAGACCTTGGTTAATAAAAGCAAGTTACTTAGTTAGGCCAGTAATTGCTTTATCTTTAAGAGGTAATAAATTTACAGATCCTATAGATGGTAAAAGCTTTCGTAAGTTTTTACCATATGGTTATGGTAAACAAAGAGAAAATGCGCTTTCTCCATCTACATTATCACTAGAAAGACATCGCTTAATGTGGCTTTTTTTAAGGGATGAAACCTCTTTTTTTACAGCAACAAAAAAACTTAAAACATTACATATTGCCCCTGAGCAATGCTTTTTAGATCTATTTAGGAAACAAAAGAATTTAGATTACACTACATCCGATTTAGAAAGCCCAATTGCAGATGTAAAAGCAGATATTTGCGACCTCCCTTTTGAAGACAATACTTTTGATGTCGTTTTTTGCAACCATGTTTTAGAACACATTACAGATGATACTAAAGCAATGCAAGAATTGTTTAGAGTGATGAAAAAAGGGGGATTTGGTATTTTTCAAATTCCGCAAGATTTATCAAGAGAAATTACTTTTGAAGATGATACTATTACAGACAAAAAAGAACGCGCTAAAATCTTTGGTCAATATGATCATGTAAGAGTTTACGGCCGTGACTATTTTAACAAGCTAAGTTCAATTGGTTTTAAGGTTGATGAAGTTGATTATACAAAAAAAATCGCTCCAGAAAAACTAGAACGATTTTGTTTGATGAAGAATGAAATTCTTCCTGTATGTTATAAGATTTAATTTCCTTTATGCTTTCTTAAAAAATCGCCCATTCTTTCTAACTCCGCATCACCAATTACAATAACACCATTTTTCATTATTTGATATTGCCCTTCATTTAATCTAACCACTTTAGAGTCTCCTTCATAATCTGCATATTCATCTTTTGCCTTACTTACTTTTGTACCATTTTGGTTAATCCACATTGTTTTGCCTTTTTTATAGGCCTGAGATTTATCATTATAAAACGCTCCAATATATTCCAGCCCATTTGCTGTATAAATTCTTTTACCATCTATAGAACATAAAAAAGCATCTATATTATAATTTCCTTCTAAGTAAAGAGGATGAATTCCTCCACCCAAATGTCCTCCAAATATATACCATGTTTTGCCAACTTTAACTTCGCCATCTTTGTTATACTTACCAATAACATCAGATTTTTTCAAGTTTTTAAACAACTCTGTTTTATTTGATATTCTTACAATTTGCTTTACATTAAGATCGTAAACCATTGGCTGAAAAGAATTGTTAGGATAGGTAACAAGCCTTCCATTTCCTCTAGGCAACATAATCTTTCCGTAATGTGTAGAAAGTGAATTAAAATCTGAAGCGCTTGGTAAAAGAAAACCAGTTTTATCGTTTGTATTAAAACAATAAATTTTATTCGTTTCTTCTTTTTTATTCAGTAAAAGAATAAAACCTTCTGAGTTAATAGCCTCTTTGTATTCTGATGCTTCAATAAGAATTTTACCTCTATCATCTATAACTCCAAAATTATCTTCTTTTTGATAAACCGCAATATTATTTTTATTAAACGCATAAATACTATCTACTTTAAGAGTTAATAAATCAGATTTATTTTTCCAAAGCGTTTTTAAAGAATCTATTTTACGTAATTCTTTTTCTTTTCTTAATCGTTCTAATTCGGCTTCTTGAATTTTACTCTCTAGAATTTCAATACTTTCTAGAATAAGAATTGAATGTTCAGTATTATTTAAATAATCTTCAGATGAAGTATTTTTTTCTAAAAGAAAATATTGTCTAGAATAATCTCTTGCCTTCTCTAAAAATTCTAGTTGTTCTTTTTCTGTTGGTCTTTGATGGTGAACTTCGAAATAGATAATAGAGCCTAATGCAGCTACTTTTTTATCTAAAATAGTGTCCATTCTTTTCATTGCTTTATCAAAAGAAATACGAGCACCTTCAAAATCGATATTCCCAGCAGCTCCATTAGCCCTTTTCATATAAGCTTTAGCAATAACGTCATCTGACTGAGCAAAACTTATCGTGGAATATGCACAGAAGCAGATAAGTGTAATTAATAATTTATTCTTCATAGTTTTTTTAGTAGTGAAGTTTGTATAAACTTAGTTTGGGTTGCAATATAACAAAAATAAGAATTAATTATTAAAGGTTATATACCTAATTGTAGGTATATGTAGAATATTCTTTAACATTGCCCTCGTTATCTGAAAACAATAAAATAACTTCTAATTTTGAATTATTTTTAAGGAAATTTTTAGCTTTTTCCAATCCCATTGCCATAAATGCAGTTGCATATGCATCTACATCTGCACAATCTGTATTTGCAATTACTGATGCACTTAATAAATTACTTTCTGTAGCAAAACCAGTTTTAGGGTTTACAGTATGCACATATTTTTCTCCTTCTTTTGAAACTCTAAATTTTCTATAATTACCAGAAGTTGCCATCGATTTATTTGACAGGTTTATAGTTTTATATCCGTCATTACTATTAGAATTAACAGGGTTTACTAACTTAATTAACCAAGGTTCATTTTCTTTCTTAACTCCTTTTGCCCTAATTTCACCTCCAATTTCAATTAAATAACTAGCTATTTTTTTATCATCAAAAAAACGAGCTACTACATCAATAGCAAACCCTTTGGCTATAGAATTAAAATCTAAATAAACCTTAGAACTTTCTTTTATAATTTTGTTTTCTAGTAAAGTAATTTTATCTAATCCAACGTATTGCATCTCTTGCTCAACCTCTTCATTAGTTAGATTTTTAAGCTCTTTTTTAGGACCAAATCCGTATGCGTTTACCAAATTACCTACTGTTGGATCAAAAAAACCATTGGTTTCTTTGTGAATTTTTTTCGATTTCTTAAAAACCTCAGAAAAAATAGCATCTATAACAACAGTAGAATCACCATTATTAATTTTTGATATATCTGAAGTTGGTATATAGGTAGAAGTTGATTTATTTACGAGAAAAAATAAACTGTCTAAAGATTTTTGATAGCTCTGTTTAGCATTTAAATAGGTGATTTTATAACTTGTACCAAATACGAAACCTTGTAAGGTATAATCTTTTTTCTCCTTTTCCTGATTACAAGCTATTAAAATTATTATAATCGTAATAAAAACTGTTATTCTCTTCATTATCATAAATACATTCACCGTTAAACAAAAATAGTACATAAATTTTTCACAAAATATTCTTATTCCTACTTATTGTCTTACGTTTTTGTTAAATTTGTTTCACGAATTTAATCTTTTAACGATGAAAAAAATATCATTACTATTATTATCTGCAATTTTAGTTAGCTCTTGTGTTTCACAAAAAGAGTTTGTTGCATTACAAGAACAACATGACCAAGCTAAAACAGAATTAGTAAATGTAAAAGCTAATTTACAAAAATGTTTAATTGAAAATGAGAAAGAATCTACGAAAGTATTTTCTTTAACAGAACAAGTAAAATCTTTAAAAGACGACAAAAGAACAGCTTTAAAGCAAGTTGAAAACCTAACCGTTTTAACACAATCTTCTTCAGATAACATTAAAAGTGTAATTTCTCAGTTAAGTGAAAAAGACAAATATATTAATGGAGTTAGAAAAGCAATGACTCAAAAAGATTCTTTAAATCTTGCTATAAAATATCACTTAACAAAAAACTTAACAGACGGTATACAGGATAAAGATATTGAAGTTAATGTTGAAAAAACTGTAGTTTTTATCTCTATCTCAGACAAACTTTTATTTAAAAGCGGTAGCTATAACGTAACAGACAACGCTTACAGTGTTTTAGAAAAGATTGCTAAAGTAATTAACGACCAACCTAAGATGGAAGTAATGATAGAAGGGCACACAGATGCAACTCCAATTAAAAGAAACATCATTCAAGATAACTGGGATTTATCTGCTTTAAGAGCTACTTCTATTACTAGAATTTTACAATACAAATATGGTGTTAAACCTCAAAGATTAATTGCAGCAGGTAGAAGTCAGTACATTCCTTTAGGGCCAAATGATACTGCAGAAAATAAAGCAAAAAACAGAAGAACAAAAATTATTATTATGCCTAAGTTAAATCAGTTTTTTGATTTATTAGAGCAAGATGCTTCTAAATAGTTTTAGTAAAATATTTTACATTTTAAAAAGACCATCTCAATTGTAGATGGTCTTTTTGTTTATAAAAAAACATTAAAAATAAAAAATAGCTGTACAAATCAAATATTATAAATTACTAGACTTTTGTATATTCTAAAAATTTCTTCGAAATTTTGCTTTCGTTTTTTTATTTATTAAATTCAAAATCATAAAAACGTAAGCATATATTAAAACAATAATTATGAATAACTTATCTGAAATTAAATTTGAAATTGAAAAATTAGCGAATAACTCAAACTTTACTGAATTACAAATAGTTGAGAAACTAGAAAAGTATTTCTTTAATAAAAAGGTAAACGAAAATTTAAAGCTCTATAAAAAAGGGAAGAAAAAAGTGAGCGAAATAACAAAAGATCTAAAAATATCGCCACGAAAATTTTATGCCATTTTAGAAAAAAAGAAAATTGAACACAAAAAATATAAAAAGAATAATTTAGAATAGTTAACCTTTAGTTTGTTTGTAACAGAATAATCAAATTAATTTTTAATGTTATTTAATTATTCCAAAATTTTAATAAAATCATCAAAAGCTACATAATAAGGTTGATCTTTAAATACAGGGTTCTCTACACTTTCTGAGTTTGCAATTCCAACACCAGCAAACCAAACCTTCGCATTTTGTTTTTTTGCGTGGTTTTTAAAAGTTTCCATCCAAAGAACATCATATTCATTAGGATTCTGAATATTATTAGATGCTTTTACTAAAACAAAAATAGTAGGTTCTCCTTTTTTAAATAATACAAATTGAGGGTGCCTCTTTAACTGGCTATTAATTGCCTGAAACTCATATCCCATTTTTTGCAATTTTTTACCAACAATATTCATTGCCAAATTATGCAATTCTTGCTTCGTTAAAACTTGCATTATTTTTTCTTTTTCTTATTATGCTTATTATAATTTTTATCTCCTCTAGTTTTTGGTTTTTTATATTTTGCAGCTATTTCTCTTCTATAAGAACCACCTTGGTTGGTTTTGCTATTCTTCTCGCTCTTTTCATGAAAAGCGGGTCCTGGAACATACTCTAAAGCTGTTCTATTTTTAGAAATACCTTGATCTTCTCTTGGGCGTTCATCTTCAGTTAATAATTTAGAAACCTCTACATCTTCACCAAGTTCTAGAACAGGAATCTTATAATCCATTAAAGTTTCAATTCTTCCTTTTGCTTCTTGTTCTTTTTCTGTTGAAAAAAGAATTGTTTTTCCGGCCTTTTCTGCACGACCTGTTCTACCAATTCTGTGCATATAGTTTTCAGGAAAATCAGGTGTATCGAAATTAATAACATGAGAAACTTTATCAAAATCTAAACCACGTGCCATTACATCTGTAGCTAATAAAATTCTGTTTTTACCTTCATCAAACTGCTTTATAGAACGTATTCTATAATTTTGAGTTTTATTAGAATGTATTACACACATTTCATCATTAAAACTTTCTTCTAAATGTTTAAATAACAAATCTGCAGTTCTTTTAAAGCCTACAAATATCAACACTTTATGAAACGTTTCTTTATCTCTTAAAAGATTATTTAACAAGTTTACTTTTGTAAAAAAGTTAGGAATATTATAAGAAACTTGTTCAATATTATCTAATGGCGTTCCACTAACCGCTACAGAAATTTTCTGAGGTTCTTTAAAAAAATCATAAATTAAGGCGTCTACATCATCTGTCATGGTAGCAGAAAACAAAACGTTTTGTCTTCTTTCTGGGATTACATCAAAAATGTTCATCAACTGAAAACGAAACCCTAAATCTAACATTACATCTACCTCATCAATTACTAATTTCTGAATAGATTTAAGCTTTAATGCATTGCTTAATGCCAAGTCATATAAACGACCTGGTGTAGCAACTATAATATCTTGCCCTTGTAAAATGGCTTGTTTTTGGGTATTGATGTTTGTACCACCATACACACCTAAAACACGATTATTAATGTACTTTGATAATTGCTCTATTTGTTCAACTACCTGAATAACCAACTCACGAGTAGGCACTAAAACCAATACTCTTGGGTGTTTTTGTTTAGAAAATTTTAATTCTTGTAAAATAGGTAACATGTACGCAAAGGTTTTTCCAGTTCCTGTTTGCGCAATACCTACAACATCTTTACCCGATCTTACAACAGAAAATGCTTGTTCTTGTATTGGAGTTGGGTTTACAAAACCTAAATCGTCAATAGCATATTGCAATTGATTAGAGATTCCTAAATCGTCAAAAGTCATTCTTAATATTTTTTGCAAAGGTAAGCTTTATAAAACGAGCAGCAATAACTGTTTTGAGAAGGAAATTTTAGTAATTTTGCATTCGAAATTCACACCTATAATGATTACAGATACACACACACATTTATATTCGGATCAATTTGATAGTGATAGAAAAACAATGATTCAGCGAGCTAAAAACGCTGGTGTTTCTAGGTTTTTTATTCCTGCAATAGATTCTTCTTACACAGAAAACATGTTGTCTTTGGAAAAAGAAAATCCGAATGATGTTTTTTTAATGATGGGTCTACATCCAACATCTGTAAAAGAAAACTATTTAGAAGAACTAAATCTTGTTAAAGAATGGTTAGAAAAAAGAGATTTTTGTGCAATAGGAGAAATTGGGATGGATTTATATTGGGATAAAAGTTTTTTAACCCAACAACAAGAAGCTTTTAGAATACAAATAAAATGGGCAAAAGAAAAAAAATTACCTATTAACATACATTGTAGAGATGCTTTCGATGAAATTTTTGAAATTTTAGAAGCTGAAAAAAGTGATGACTTAAGAGGAATTTTTCATTGTTTTACGGGTACTTTAGAACAAGCAAAACAAGCTATTTCTTATAATATGAAATTAGGAATTGGTGGTGTTGCTACTTTTAAAAATGGTAAGATTGATAAGTTTTTAAGTGAAATTGATTTAAAACATATTGTTTTAGAAACAGATTCGCCCTACTTAGCTCCTACTCCATATAGAGGTAAAAGAAACGAAAGCGCTTTTATTACCAACGTTGTTGATAAATTAGTAGACATTTATAACCTTTCTTTTCAAGAAATTGCAGAAATTACAACTCAAAATTCAAAAGATGTATTCGGAATTTAATGCAAGAAACACAAACCACATATTATAAAACACCTATAGGAACTGCAAAAATTATAGGAGACAAAAACGGCATTCAATCTGTTTCTGTTTTAAATGATGATGCAATTTCTGATAAATTGTTGCATTCAAAAATACCTGAGTGTTTACAAGATTGTGTTTTGCAATTAAATGAATATTTTTCTGGAAAAAGAATCAACTTCACTTTAAAGTTAAATCCGCAAGGAACCAGTTTTCAAAGAAGAGTTTGGGAAGAACTTTTAAACATCCCCTATAACAAAACAAGAACCTATTTAGAGCAAAGTAAAGCTTTGGGTGATGTAAAAGCAATAAGAGCAGTTGCTTCTGCAAATGGTAAAAATCCAATTTGGATTATAATACCTTGTCATAGAGTTATTGGATCAGATGGATCTTTAACTGGCTATGCAGGAGGTATTTGGCGTAAAAAATGGTTGCTAGCCCATGAAAACCCAGTAAAACAACAATCTCTTTTTTAAGTATTTTATCTAAAAATACAAACATAAAAAAACTATTTTTACCTTATTGTACGTTTAGCTTATATGCACAAAAGTTTTCTTTTATTAATCTTAGGTTTAGTTGGGTTTTCAATCCAATCACAAACAATTTCAAAAGATTTTAGAAGTAAATTAATTGAAGTAAAAAAAGATACCATTCAATTAGATTCTGTGGCTATTAACTCTCAAAGGTTTAAAATTTTTAACGTTGCTAAAAAACGAATTTCAGATTCAGAATTTAAAATAGATTTTAGTAAAGCTACGCTAATAATTAACGCAAAAAAGTACAAGACAATAACTGTAGAGTATTTTAGGTTTCCTGAGTTTATAACCAAAACATATAGTCCTTTTGACGAAAATCTAATCATAAAAAGCACTACAAATAACGGAACTTTATATAGTTTAACAACAAATAAAAAAACTACAGAAGTTAAACCTTTTGAAGGTTTACAAACTAAAGGTTTTATCACAAGAGGTATAACATCTGGTAACAACCAAAATGCAGTAACTAACTCTGCTTTAGATTTAGAAATCTCTGGTAAACTTTCTAAAGACGTAACATTAAGAGCAAATATTTTTGACACTAATATACCACTGCAAGAAAATGGATACTCGCAAAATATTACAGATTTTGATCGTATTTTTATTGAAATGTTTAGTGATAATTGGCGTGTAAAAGCTGGAGATATTTCTTTACAAAACAACAAAAGTTATTTTCTAACCTTCACAAAACAAGTTGCTGGTTTAGAATTAGAAGCTTCTATAAACGATAATTTAAAAGTTGCAGCTTCTGGTGCTGTCGTTAGAGGTAAGTTTAGCACATATACTTTTACTTCTGCAGAAGGAAACCAAGGTCCTTATAAAGTATTTGGAGCCAATAACGAAGCTGCAATTTTAATAATTGAAGATAGCGAAAGTGTTTATGTAAATGGTTTAAAAATTAAACGTGGAGAAAACGAAGATTATACTATTAATTATAATCTTGGAGAAATCACTTTTAACACAACTTTTCCCATTACAAACGATATGAGAATATGGATCGATTTTCAATATTCTGATAGAAACTATACGCGTTTTATAACCTATGAAGAAGTTGCATACAAAAGTGATAAATTTAATATTGCGGGTTATTTTTATTCTGAAAATGATGCAAAAAACCAACCACTACAACAAAGTTTATCTGTAGAACAAAAGCAAATTTTAGCAAATGCAGGTAATAATACCGATGCAATGATTTCTGAAAGTGCTTTTTTAGATAGCTATAGTGAGAATAAAATTCTATACAAAAAAGTGATAAACGGTAGCGTAGAAACATTTGAATACACTACTGAAGAATCTGATAATTTATATAATGTAACTTTTACAAATGTAGGCGCAAACAATGGTGATTATGTTATAGATAAAAGTATAGCTATTGGAAATATTTTCCTTTATGTTGGTATAAACCAAGGTAATTATCAACCAATTATTAATTTAATTGCTCCAACAAAATCTCAAATATTTGTAGTACAATCAGACTACAAACCTAATAAAAAGACACAAATTAATGCAGAAGTAGCGCTTAGTAATAATGATGCAAACTTGTTTTCTAGTATTGATAATAATCAAAATAAAGCAGTTGCAGCAAAAGTTGGTTGGCAACAAATTTTAATTGATAAAAAATGGCAATTAAAAAGTGATATCAATCATGAGTTTGTACAACAAAACTTTAATTCTGAACAAGGTTGGGAACCTGTAGAATTTAATAGAGATTGGAACATTTTAACCAATAACGCTACAAAAAACTACTTTCAGACAACACTAAATTTAGAAAACAAAAAGGAAGACTATGTTTTATATCGATTTAATAACCTAAACTATACAGATGTTTTTAATGGTACTAAACACGATTTACAATCTAAATTAAACTTTAATAAAACTACTTTCTTTCTAAATAGTAGTCTACTAAAAAACACATCTACGTTAGAAGACAATTCTTTTTTTAGAGCAAAAGCAAAAGCAGAACAAAGTTTTAAAAAAAATTGGATTGGTGCCTTTGTTAATTTCGAAACAAATAGCAGAAAAGACATAAATACACAAAACTTCATCAACACAAGTCATCGTTTTAAAGAATACGAAACCTATATTGGAATAGGTGATTCGACCAAAATTTTTGCAAAACTAGGGTTCAATTACAGAAACAATGATAGTATAAAATCAAATGAATTTGCAGAAATTAATAATCGAAAAACATTTTACATAAATAGTAAATTAATCAAAAATAAAAACACAAATCTTAGTGTATTTGCAAACTACAGAATTACGGAAAACAGTTTTTCTGACGATGAAAAAGCGCTAAACTCTAGAATTGTTTTTAGTCAGAAATTATTTAACGATTTTATTAATTTAAATACTGTTTACGAAACCTCTTCTGGAAATGTCGCTAGACAAGAGTACGTTTATGTAAAAACCGAACCTGGTTTGGGTTTTTATACTTGGATTGATTATAATAATGATGGAATTCAAGATTTTAACGAATTTGAAATTGCCCTATTCCAAGACCAAGCAAATTATTTACGCTTACCAAAACCAAATATTAGTTATTTAGCTACGCAACGTGCTAAATTGCAACAAAATATTACCTTAAATCCTAAAAATTGGAGTTCTAAAACAGGTTATAAAAAAATATTTTCTCATTTTTATAATCAAAGTTTTTTAAGTGTTGATAATGAACAACAAAGAATAGAGAATTCCTTTCAATTAAATCCTTTTGATTTTGATGAAAGCTCTTTAATTGGTTTAAACCTAAACTTTAGAAACAGTTTATACTTTAACAAAGACTTGCAAAAAAACAGTGTTACTTTCACTTATGGAAATTCAAAAATAAAGCAACAATATTTTATTGGTAATCAAGAAAACAATATTAAAATTCATCAAATAGATTACGCACATAAATTTGCAACTTTCTGGCTTTTAGATTTTATGGGAAAAACTTCTACAAATACTTTAGAAACAGAAAATTTTACGAACAGAAACTATAGTATTTACGCTAATGAAATTCAACCAAAAATTAGTTTTCTTTATAATAAAAACAATCGATTTACGGCTTTTTATCACCTTAAAAACAAGCAAAATAAATTAGCAGATTTCGAAGAGTTAAATCAACAAAAATTTGGTATTGAATACTTTTATCTTAGTAAAAAAGAGAATCAAGTTTCTGCAAATATAAATGTCTTTTTAAATGATTTTAATGGAGCTTCTAACACACCAGTTGCCTATCAAATGCTAGAAGGTTTACAAGCTGGTAAAAATTATACTTGGAGTTTATTGTTAAATCATAAACTAAATTCTTATTTAAATTTAAACTTAAACTACTTAGGTAGAAAAAGTGAAGCTTCTAAAATAATTCATACAGGTACAGTGCAATTGCGAGCTGCTTTTTAATTTTTGTGGCATGCTTTTTGTAATTTTTTGTTAACCTAAATTTTTTAAAAACTAGATTATGAAAAAAATTACATTCTTTATTTTAATGTTAGTAACATCTATCTCTTTTGCTCAAGAAAAAGATAAAACTATTAATCCACAGGACATCAATAAAAAGCATGAAGTAAAAATTAACGCTCTAACTTTACTCGCTGCAAAATGGATAGATGTTTCTTACGAAAGATTAGTAGATGAAGAATCTTCTTTTGGAGCATCCGTAACTTTAAACACAGATACTAGCTCTAATAATAGCGATTTAAAATATGCTATTACACCATTTTACAGACGCTATTTTTCAGAAAAATTTGCGCGTGGTTTTTTTGTAGAAGGTTTCGGATCACTTTATTCCGCAAGAGATAACGATTTTATTTTTCATTCCAATCAAGATTTTGAAACAGGTTTTGCACTTGGTGTATCTGTTGGTGGTAAGTTTGTATCAAAAAAAGGTTTTACAACAGAACTTTTGCTTGGTGTGGGTAGAAACTTAATTAAAAGTGACTATAATGAAGCTTTTGGTAGAGTAGGTATTTCTTTAGGTTACAGGTTTTAAAACAAATTCTTTAACTTTATTAGTATACTTTTGTTAACTTAAATTTTAAACCCTGAACATGAAAAAAATTACAATTCTTATTCTAATATGTATATCTACAATTTCAATTGCTCAAGAAAAGCAAGAAGAAAACTATCCGCAAGACATTAATAAAAAACATGAAATAAAACTAAATGCCTTAGGTTTAATTGCTTTTGAGTGGTTAGATGTTTCCTATGAATATTTAATTAATGAAGAATCTTCTTTTGGTACAGGATTACTTATTGGTTTTAATAATGATTCAAGTTTAGATGAGTATAGAAAATTTTCTTTAACACCTTATTACAGACGCTATTTTTCCAATAAGTATGCTAGAGGTTTTTTTGTAGAAGGTTTTGGTATGTTACATTCTTATGAAAACAATTACTACGATTACTATTACGATATTAATGGCAACTACCAACCTAATTATAATAATGATGATACTAAAACAGAATTTGCTGTTGGTATTGCTGTTGGTGGTAAGTTTATTTCTAAAAAAGGATTTACAACAGAAATTTACCTTGGAATTGGTAGAAATTTAGGTGGCGACAATAGTTCTTTAGAAGCTGTTGGTAGAGGAGGAATTTCTCTTGGATATAGATTCTAAAGTTAGAATTATAGAATTTAGTATGTTTGTATCATACTTTCATCAATAACAAAACGTTATTCAATAAAATAAAACCATGAAAAAAATCATTTTATTATTTGCTGTATGCCTAGGTTCTTTTGGATATGCTCAACAAGAGTTGAAACTAGACATTGCAGATGCATTAGTTGTTAAAAGTTTAGAGTTTTCTTATGAAAAATATTTAACTGATGAATCTTCATTTGGTATTTCTGCACAGTTTAATTTAGCAAAACAAAGTGCCGATTTTAGATATAATGAAAACGTGATGATAACACCCTACTATCGTCATTATTTTTCAACAAACGAACAATGGAACTTTTTTGGTGAAGGTTTCTTAGGTATAAATTCTGGAAAAAAAGAATCTATTAAAGACTCAGATATTTACGACACTAAATACACAGATGGTGCGCTAGGTGTTGCTGTTGGTACAAAGTATGTAGCAAGCGGTGGTTTAGTTATTGATTTATATGCAGGAGTTGGTCGTAATTTATTTGGTTCTAACTCACCTGTTTTAGTACCAAGAGTTGGTTTAAATATTGGTTGGCGATTTTAAAAAAAAAACGTAAAAAAAAGTCCGTTAGAATATAATATTCTAACGGACTTTTTTTTTATAATAGAAGAAAATCTTATGCTTCCATTTTTTGTAACCAAGTTTTTACAGCAACTTCTTCTTTAATTATATCTTTTAAATCTGCTATTGCAACACGTTTTTGTTCCATCGTATCTCTGTGTCTTATAGTAACAGAATTATCTGTTAAAGTATCATGATCTACCGTAATACAAAATGGAGTTCCTGCTGCATCTTGCCTTCTATAACGTTTACCAACCGCATCTTTTTCATCATAAAAAACATTGAAATCCCACTTTAAGTCTTCCATGATTTTACGTGCAACTTCTGGCAAACCATCCTTTTTTACTAACGGCAAAACTGCTGCCTTAAATGGTGCTAAGACAGATGGTAATTTTAAAACGGTTCTTGTTGTTCCGTTATCTAAAGCTTCTTCCACTAAAGAGTTAGAAAAAACTGCTAAAAACATCCTATCTAAACCAATAGAAGTTTCTACAACATAAGGTGTGTAACTTTTATTTTCTTCATGATCAAAATACTGTAATTTCTTACCAGAATGTTCTTCATGTGCTTTTAAATCGAAATCTGTACGAGAATGGATTCCTTCTAATTCTTTAAATCCGAAAGGAAAATTAAACTCTATATCTGCTGCTGCATCTGCATAATGTGCTAATTTATCATGATCATGAAAACGATAGTTCTCTGCGCCCATACCTAAAGATAAATGCCACTTTAAACGTGTTTCTTTCCATTGCTCATACCAAACTTTCTGAGTTCCTGGTTTTACAAAATATTGCATTTCCATTTGCTCAAACTCACGCATTCTAAAAATAAATTGTCTTGCAACAATTTCATTTCTAAAAGCTTTACCTGTTTGTGCTATTCCAAAAGGTATTTTCATACGTCCTGTTTTCTGAACGTTTAAAAAATTTACAAAAATTCCTTGAGCAGTTTCCGGTCTTAAATAAACTTGCGTAGAATTTTCTGCAGAAGCCCCAATTTTAGTACCAAACATTAAGTTAAATTGCTTTACCTCTGTCCAATTTTTAGAACCTGTTAAAGGATCTGCAATTTCTAACTCCTCTATTAACAATTTAACGTCAGCTAAATCTTCATTTTCTAAAGATTTACCCATTCTTGCTAAAATGGTTTTTATTTTCTCTTGATAACCAACAACTCTTCCGTTCGTTGCAAGAAATTCTTCTTTATTAAAAGCATCTCCAAAACGTTTAGCAGCTTTGGTAACTTCTTTATTTATTTTCCCTTCAATTTTAAGACAATAATCTTCTATTAAAACATCAGCTCTGTAACGCTTTTTAGAATCTTTATTATCAATTAAAGGATCGTTAAAAGCATCTACATGACCAGAAGCTTTCCAAGT
>CAJQQH010000058.1 GCA_905480405.1 uncultured Polaribacter sp.
GTATCATGAATAGCAATATCTAAAGCAGAATCTCCTAAAACTAATCCTGTTAAACCACCAGTTACAAATGTTGAAACTAATCCGATAGAAAATAACATTGCAGGGTTTAATTGCAAATTACCTTTCCATAGAGTAGTAATATAATTAAAAGCTTTTACCGCAGAAGGAATCGCTATTAATAATGTTGTAAATGTAAATACAGATCCTAAGAAAGGATTCATTCCTGAAATAAACATATGGTGACCCCAAACAATTGTAGATAAAAATGCTATTGCCATAATAGACATAACCATTGCTCTATATCCAAAAATTGGTTTTCTAGAGTTTGTAGATATAATTTCAGATGTAATACCTAAAGCTGGTATTAATACAATATATACTTCTGGGTGACCTAAGAACCAAAATAAGTGTTCAAATAATACTGGCGAACCACCTTGGTAATGTAAAACTTCTCCTGATATAAAAATATCTGATAAGTAAAATGATGTACCAAAACTTCTATCAAAAATTAATAGTAAAGCTGCCGATAATAAAACTGGGAAAGAAACTACACCAATAATTGCAGTGATAAAGAAAGCCCACATTGTAAGTGGCAATCTTGTCATTTTCATTCCTTTTGTTCTTAAATTGAATATTGTAACGATATAGTTTAAAGATCCAATTAAAGAAGATGCAATAAAGATAGCCATAGAAACCAACCATAGTGTCATACCTGCTCCAGAACCTGGAATTGCTTGTGGTAATGCACTTAAAGGTGGATAAATTGTCCATCCTGCAGATGCGGGTCCTGCTTCTACGAATAATGAAATTACCATGATTATACTTGATAAAAAGAATAACCAATATGAAACCATATTTAAGAAACCAGACGCCATATCTCTTGCACCAATTTGCAATGGAATTAGTAAGTTAGAAAATGTACCACTTAAACCTGCAGTAAGTACAAAGAAAACCATTATTGTACCGTGTATTGTTACCAATGCTAAGTACATATCTGGATTCATTACTCCATCTGTTTGATGAGGTCCTAAAAATGCTTCAACAATTGAAAACGATTTTTCTGGCCATGCAATTTGTAAACGGAATAACATAGACATTAATACACCAATGATTCCCATAAACATACCAGTTACCAAGAACTGCTTAGAAATCATTTTATGATCTTGACTAAAAATATATTTTGTTACAAATGTCTCTTTATGATGATGTTCTGACATAATCTATTTATTTGTAGTATCTTAATTTAATTATTTAATAACAGTAGCTAAAGTAGGTTGTTCTGCAATCCACTTATCATATTCTTCTTGTTCTACAACAGTAATTTTCATTTGCATGTTGTAATGTGATGCTCCACAGATTTTATTACATAATAATAAATAATCAAACTCATAAGGGTCTTCTCCTTTAGCTTTTCTTATTTTATTAATACCTGCAGTTTTAGCAATTACTTCAGATTGTTGTCTCATTTCCTCTGTGGTGTACTTTGGTGTAAAACCAAATTCTGTTACCATACCTGGAACACAATTCATTTGCGCTCTAAAGTGAGGCATATAAGCTGAATGTAAAACATCTTGCGAACGAAACTTAAAATGAACTTTCTTTCCTTTAGGTAAGTACAATTCTGTTACTTGCTTATCATCTTGAGAATTCTTATCATTCATATCGACTCCAATAGAGTTAATACCTTTAATGTAATTTACATTACCAAGACCTAATGTATTGTCATCTCCGGCATAACGAGCTTGCCAATCAAATTGTCTTGCATAAACTTCAATAACAACAGCATCATCTTCATCGGATAAATCCATAACATTATTCCATTGCCATAAACCGTAACTTACTAAAACTACAAGAACAGCAGAAGGGATAATTGTCCAAATGATTTCTAATTTATGACTATCTGCATAAAATTTAGCTTTTCTATCTTTACTTCCTTTATATTTAAAAGTAAAAAAGAAAATTAAAAACTGCATGATAAATTGTACAACACCAATTAACCAAAATGTGATGTTAAATAAATTATCATCATGTTCTCCTTCAATTGAAGCCGATTCCGGTAACATTAAAACATTCATTGCGATTAAACAATAAATCATTATCGCATATAAAAACACCATAAATAATAGTGCATTCTTTCCTTGTTTAGTATTGTCTTCGTCAGTAGCAATTATACTTCTAAAATCCATGATTCTAGTAATTTGCCAAAAACTTACACCTATTGCAACACCTATAAAAATATAAAATAGAGCTAGCATATATATCTTTTCTTATTTAATTTAATTCTTTCGTTTATTAATGATGATCTCCAGATCCTTCTCCTCTGTGTTCGATATTGTAATAGTGAAAATGTTCACTTTCTACTAAGAAAGGATTTCCTTTTGGTATAGGGTTTGCTTTAGCAAATGCACTAAATGTAGCGTATATAAAAACTCCTAAAAAGAAAAATAATGAACTAATTTCAGCAATACCAAATGACCATTGTGCACCAACAGTTGCCGGCATTACCATTACAAAAATATCTATATAATGACCTCCTAATATTACAAAACCACCAATAACAACAAACCAAGGTAAGCTCTTAAAGTCACTATTTAATAATAACAATATTGGGAAAGCAAAGTTCATTACAAGCATTGCTAAAAATGGTAATTTATATTCAGTAAATCTTGCAACAAAATACGTAGTCTCCTCAGGGATATCTGCGTACCAAATTAACATAAATTGAGCAAACCATAAGTAAGTCCAGAATACAGAAAAACCAAACATAAACTTTGTTAAATCATGAATATGACTATCGTTAACACCTGGTAAAGCTCCTTTAGAACGTAAATAGATAGTAACAAAAGCAATTACTGTTAAAGCACTTACTAGTAAACTTGCTAATACATACCATGCAAATAGTGTAGAGAACCAGTGAGGATCTAATCCCATAATCCAATCCCAAGACATCATAGACTCAGAGATCATGAATAAAAAAATAAAACCAACTGAAACATTATAATTTAATTTATAAGTTTTTCCACCATCGTTTGCAGTATCTTCTTTTATAGAATTTCTACGAATAAACCATCTGTATGCATTCCAAATTGCTAAATAAACAACACTTCTAATTGCCCAACCAGGAACATTCATCCACCAAGATTTACCATCAATGATTGGATCATAGTTTGGACTTGTAGGATCAAAAATACCTTCTCCCATCCAAGGAAATAAATGATTTATATGCATTGCTGCTGTTACAACAATCACAATCATAATAATTGAAGTTGGTACAAGGTTAGCTGTAATAGCTTCCATTACTCTAAATAGAACAACAGACCAACCAGATTGTGCAACTCTTTGAGATGCGTAAAATGCTAAAACCAATAATGTAATTCCTAAAAAGAAAAACAATGCAACATAAACTGCTGCCCAAGGTTTATTTTGCATTTGATGAAAAACATGTTCTGCATGAGCATCATCATGGTGTTCTCCATGAGATTCTACTTTAGCATGACTTTCTTTTTCATCGTTATGATGCGTTTCTTCTGCAGCATGATGTTCATTTTTTGTAACTTCTTCATGAGAAGTTCCATGACCATCACCGTGTGAAGATTGTTGTGCTATAATTTCTTTAGCAGCTTCTATTGTTTTTGGAGCAGTCCAAAAACTAAATGCAATACCAATTGCGCCTAATAAAATTAGTGCAAGTGATAGTGTTTTTAATTTACCTGAGAATTGATACATATCTTTCGTATTCTTTCTTTTTGTAATTATTTAGCTAAATCTGTACGTAGTTTTTCAACATAATGTACTATTTGCCAACGTTCGTTATACGTTAACTGAGAGGCGTGAGAACCCATTAAATTTTTACCATACATAATTACATGATAAATACTACCTGCGCTAATATCTCTATCCTTATAGTTAGGTATTCCTTCAAATTTTTCTCTTTGAGATAAGATACCGTTACCATCACCTTTCTTACCATGACAAGAAGCACAGTATATAGTATACATTGCTTTACCGTTATCTAAATTAGCTTCTGTTGCTTCTAAAGGGTTTTTTAAATCCGATTTTGCCTTTTCATAACCTTCTGCAGTATCCGCTATATCATAAGCAGGATATCCTCCTCTAGCAATTGTACCAGCAACAGGTTTAGAATTTACTGGCTTACCATTTATACCATCAACACCATTTGCGTCATAAGGAATAGACACATACATATCTGGCATATATTGTACCTGTGGCGTACGTTTATCATTACAAGAAATAAGACTTGTAAGAGTTACTAAAGCGATAATTAATTTTAAGTTTTTCATTATTATTGATTAGTGCTTATCTACTACATTAATTTCTACAGCGCCTGTTTTAGATAATAAAGCAGTTAATTCATCTACATTATCATGTACAGGTATTTCCATTAAAAAATGGTCATCTGTAGTTCTTGGATCTGGATTCTCCGCTTCTTTAAATGGCCAAATTCTACTTCTCATATAAAAAGTAATTACCATTAAATGGGCTGCAAAAAACACTGTTAATTCAAACATAATTGGTACAAATGCAGGCATATTTTCAAACCAAGAAAAACTTGGTTTACCACCAATATCTTGTGGCCAATCTTGAATCATCATGTAATTAGTCATCCAAATTGCGAATGATAAACCTGTGATTCCGTAGAAAAATGCAGTAATAGCCAATCTTGTTGGAGCTAACCCCATTGCTTTGTCTAAACCATGTACTGGAAAAGGACAAAATACTTCTTCTATGTGATGATGTTCTGCTTTAACAGCTTTCACTGCATCCATTAGAACTTCATCATCATTATAAAATGCGTGAATAACTTTTGATGATTCCATAATTATTCTTTAGTTGATTTATCTGATGTACCTGCTACATTTGCTACATTAATAGCTGGTTTAGTTGGTATACCTTGTTCTCTTCTCTTCTTGTAAAACTCACCAGAAGATTTTAATATCGTTTTTACTTCCGCTTGTGCAATTACAGGGAAAGTTCTTGCGTATAATAAGAATAACACAAAGAAAAATCCTATAGTTCCAATAAAGATACCTACATCTACAAATGTTGGCTCAAAACGCCACCAAGTTGAAGGTAAATGACCTTTACTTAATACAATTGCAATAATATCGAAACGCTCAAACCACATACCAATATTAATAAATATTGAAATGATAAATGACCATATAAAACTTCTTCTAATTTTCTTAAACCATAATATCTGAGGTGTTAAGATATTAAAGAATAATAAAGAATAAAATGCCCAAGCATAAGGTCCTGTTGCAGCACCTACAGATAAATATGTATAGTTCTCATATGGAGACCCAGTATACCATGCAATAAAAAACTCCGTTGCATAAGCTACAGCTACAATACCACCTGTTAAGATAATTACAATGTTCATGTATTCAACATGCATACGTGTAATATAATCTTCTAAATTTGTAACTTTTCTCATGATACCTAATAACGTTTGTACCATTGCAAATCCTGAAAAGATGGCTCCAGCTACGAAATAAGGAGGAAAAATTGTTGAGTGCCAACCTGGATTGATTGATGTAGCAAAATCCATAGATACAATTGTATGTACAGAAAGTACTAATGGTGTTGCTAAACCTGCAAGTACTAAAGATACCTCTTCAAAACGTTGCCAATCTTTAGCTCTACCAGACCATCCAAAACTTAATAATGCATATATTTTCTTTTGAAACGGCTTAACAGCTCTATCTCTAATCATTGCAAAATCTGGTAATAAACCTGTCCACCAGAATACTAATGATACGGATAAATACGTTGATATTGCAAAAACATCCCATAATAATGGTGAGTTAAAGTTTACCCACAAAGACCCAAATTGGTTTGGCATTGGTAAAACCCAATATCCATTCCAAGGTCTACCCATGTGAATAATTGGAAACAATCCTGCTTGAAAAACAGCAAAAATTGTCATTGCTTCTGCAGAACGGTTAAT
>CAJQQH010000059.1 GCA_905480405.1 uncultured Polaribacter sp.
GCACTGAAAATCATAAATTTAACCTACAGAAATTTATTGCAATTCTTTTAGGTGTTTTATTAACAGTTTTTACTTTATAATATTTTACTTATCTTTAAGTAATAACTATACCTACTTATAGGTATAGGATGAATATTTTAATTTTCAGATATTTGGAGTATTATTAATTTTAAAACTAAATTATTTAAGATGGAAATTAAAGATTATTACAGAGTTAATTGTAAAATTGCAAAGAGATTAAGAAATAGAAGACCAGACATTTATGAGCTTCATATTTTGTATAAAATGTTTACTCCTAGAGTTCAGTTTTTACATAATTCAGATAATGATTTTATTTATGCATCAATTGACTATTTATCACAAAAGGGAGTAAAAATTAATACAATAAATTGTAAACTTGATTCTACAAGTAAAACATTAAATGTTAAAATTAACATTAACTCAATTGTTGATAATGGAAAAAATAAAGATAAAATAACACATGTGATTTTTAAAGTTCCTGGAGAGTTTTCAAAAAATGATTACAATAAAATGTCTGTAAGTATTACAAATGAATTAGAATTAAAAAAATATCAGACTTTGGGACCTCAAGCTTTAATTGATAATAAAACAACTGTAACAGATCCTATTTTAGGATTCCCCTTTGTTGGTTTAGTTGAAAATTAAAATGAAAAAAATATTTTTTATTTTTCTTATATTAAATTCAATAGCTTCTTTTTCTCAAAAGAAGCTATATGTTTTAGATTTAAACGATTCTATACAATTTCATATAAGATATAGAAATAAATTAAAAGCAAAAAAATTTATAAATGAAATGTCTTTGCTTGAATTTAAGGATAAAAATGAAAAATATCTTTTAGACAAAAATAAGTACTATTATCATTTTATACTTAAACAGAACGATAGCTGCTTTAGAATTTTAAATAATATTAATTTGTATAAAGAAGATTTAAATCTTAAAAATTTAAATAACTATTATATAAATAATGCCTATTTATTTATGGCTGTTAATAAAATAGATTCAGCAGCTTCATACTATTTAAAATCTTTAAAATTCTATGAACTTGATACTTTAAGTAAAAGCATTGATAAAGCAAATATATATAATGGATTAGCACATATTTATAGGAAAAGCTCAAATAATGAAAAGTATTTATTTTATCTAAATAAGAACTTGAAAGAAACTTTAAAGCTTAATGATTCAATAAAAATAAGTGTTGCATATAATAATTTAGGTGTTTATTATGATAAAAATAATCAACCTATAAAAGCGATTAAAAACTTTAAAAAAGCTTTAAAACATAAACAAAGAAATAATACTAGAAATACTACATTACAAAATATAGGTTCAATTTATTTAAATCATTTTAACAATATTGATTCTGCTTTATATTATAATAAAAAAGCCATAAACAGACATACTTCCAAAAGAACATTAGCTTTTATACATAAAGATTTAGCAATTATAGATCAAAGAAAAGGCAATTTTAATAGTGAAAATAAAAACTTAAAAATTGCTTTAAAAAGCATTAAACTAGATCCTTTTCAAGAACTAGAAGTAGAACTTTATAAATCTTTATCAAAAAATAATAAAGAACTAAAAAAATATAAAGAATCTGTTTACTATTTAGAAAAATACGATTCTTTAAATGAAGTGATTAAAAATCAATCATTAATAGAAAAAGTAGAAGATATTGAAACCAAATATCAAACAGAAAAAAAAGAAAAAGAAAACCTTCTATTAAAACAATACAACTTAGAATCTGAGGCAGAAAACAAACAGAAATTGAACCTTTTAATAGCAGCCATTTTAACAATTCTATTAGGTAGTATCATCTACATTTTATCTTATAAAAACTCACAACGAAAACGTAAACTAGCAGAACAACAAAAAGAACTAGAAGCTCAAAAAAATCTAACCTTAATTAAAGAACAAGAAATTACTACCATAAATGCAATGGTTAATGGCCAAGAAAAAGAACGTAAACAAATTGCAGAAGATTTACACGACAATTTAGGCTCTGTTTTAGCTACTTTAAAACTACATTTCGAGAACTTAAAGTTTAACCGAGAAAAGAAAAAAATTAATCAAGAAGAACTCTTTAATAAAACAGAAGGTTTAATAGACGAAGCATATTTAAAGGTGAGAAGTATTGCACACGCTAAAAATGCTGGAGTAATTGCAAATCAAGGATTATTGATTGCAATACAAATGATGGCTGAGAAAATTTCATCTGCAGATAGAATAAAAATAGAAGTTATTGATTTTGGTTTAGATAAAAGGCTAGAAAACAGCCTTGAAATAAGTGTTTTTAGAATAACACAAGAATTAATTACAAATATTATAAAACATGCAGATGCAAATAATGCAACCATAAATATTTCTTTATATGATAAAAATTTAAATATTATTATAGAAGATGATGGAAAAGGTTTTGATATTCTTAAAATAAATTTAAAAAATGGAATGGGATTAAATTCTATTAAAACAAGAATTGAACATCTAGATGGTAGTTTTAAGGTTGATAGTACAATTGGGAAAGGAAGTTCTATTATTTTAGATATCCCCATAAATTAAATACCTATTAGTAGTGATTTTTTTAAAAAGCTAATTACTTACTTTTGATAAAAATGAAAACTATGATTACAATAATTATGGCAGAAGATCATCAAATGTTAATAGATGGAGTAAAATCTTTCTTTGAATATGATGATAGTATTAATATTATAGATACTGCAAATGATGGTGAAGAATTAATAAAATTAGTTTCACTAAAAAAACCAAAATTGGTAATTACAGATATTAGAATGCCAAGGATGGACGGTATTGAGGCAACAAAAATTATCAAAAAAAAATTTCCTCACATTAATGTAATGGCCATGACAATGTTTGATCAACCTGATGCAATTAAACAAATGTTAGATGCTGGTGCAACTGGTTATATTCTAAAAAATTCTGGCATTAAAATGTTATCAAAAGCAATAGTTACCGTTGCTAATGGAGAAACTTTTTTTGACCCAAATGTTGCTTTTAATTTCATGAATAATTATATTGAAGAAAATGTAACTATTGGAAAAACAGATAAAATTGTTTTATCAAATAGAGAAAAAGAAATACTAAACTTAATTGCAAACGGAAAAACATCCAAAGAAATTTCTGAAACACTTTTTATTGCCAAAACTACTGTTGATACACATAGAAAAAACATGATTCGTAAGCTAAACTTAGATTCTGGGAGTGAGTTAATTAAATATGCAATTGATAAAAAATATGAGTTTTAAAAGTAACAACATTTTTATAAAACTTATTTAACTATACAGTAAAGAGGTAGAAAACTAATTTCCTACCTCTTTACTTATTTTATAAATCTTAATGAAATAACAGTTTTAATTCGCTACTTCATTAATAAATTTAATTCTCATTAATCTTAATTCATCTTCATCATAATCGCCATCGAATTCATCTAAAGCAACCTGAATTTCATCTGTTTCAGCTTCCATAAAATAATCATGAATTTCTTCTTGCTGATCTTCATCTAATAAATCATCTAAAGCATAATTAATATTTAATTTTGTACCTGAAAAAATAATAACTTCCATTTCTTTAATAAGCTCATTCATTTGTAAACCTTTCGATTTAGAAATGTCTTCTAATGGTAATTTTTTATCAGTATTCTGAATTATAAATAATTTTAATCCAGAATTAATTCCAGTACTTTTTACAATTAAATCATCGGGTCTTAAAATATCATTTTCATTTACGTAATCTGCAATTAATTTTACAAAATCTTTACCAAATTTTCTTGCTTTACCTTCTCCAACACCATGCACTGTAGATAGTTCTGGTAAAGTTATTGGGTATTTTAAAGCCATATCATCTAAAGATGGATCTTGAAAAACTGCAAAAGGTGGAACACCTTGTTTTGTAGCAACTCTTTTTCTTAAATCTTTTAATAATTTTACTAACTTTTCATCTGCAGCTGCAGATGATTTAGAATTTGTAATAATTGCATTATCATTCTCTTTATTATAAGAATGATCTTCCGTCATCATAAAAGAAGAAGGATTATCTATATAATCTATTCCAGCTTTAGTAATTTTTATAACTCCGTATTGTTCAATTTCTTTTTTAATATAATTTACAACTAAAACTTGTCTAATTAATGCCATCCAATAAGAAGCAGACCTCTCTTTACCAATTCCAAAAAATGGCTGAAGATGTGTTTTATGAGATGTTAACAAAGCGTTTTCTTTACCAATTATAGTATTTACAACCTCTTTAGATTTATATTTTTGAAGTGTATCTTTAATCACCTTTAATAAAACAGCAACATTTTCTTTCGCTTCATGTTTTTTCTTTGGGTTTCTAGAGTTATCATCCATATCTGCTCCATCACCATTTATAGCATCAAATTCTTCGCCAAAATAATGCAACAAATACTTTCGCCTATTCATAGAAGTCTCAGCATAACCAACAACTTCTTGTAGTAATGCATGCCCTATTTCTTGTTCAGCAACAGGTTTACTAGACATAAATTTCTCTAATTTTTCTATATCTTTATAAGCGTAAAAAGCTAAACAATATCCTTCTCCATCATCTCTACCTGCTCTTCCTGTTTCTTGATAATAACTTTCTAAACTTTTTGGTATATCATGATGTATAACAAAACGAACATCTGGTTTGTCAATTCCCATTCCAAAAGCAATTGTAGCTACAACAACATCGCAATCTTCCATCAAAAACATATCTTGATGTTTTACTCTTGTTTTTGCATCTAATCCTGCATGATAAGGAACAGCCTTAATACCATTCACTTGTAAAACTTGAGCAACTTCCTCAACTTTTTTACGACTTAAACAATAAATAATTCCAGATTTACCCTCTCTTTGTTTTACAAAACGAATAATATCTTTTTGTACTTCTTCTGTTTTTGGTCTTATTTCATAAAATAAATTAGCTCTATTAAAAGAAGCTTTAAATCTATTTGCATCAGTAATACCAAGTGTTTTTAAAATATCTTCTTGTACTTTTTCTGTAGCTGTTGCTGTTAAACAAATTACAGGAACATTATCTATAGCTCTAATAATATGCTTTAAATTTCTATACTCAGGTCTAAAATCATGACCCCATTCAGAAATACAATGTGCTTCGTCTATTGCTACAAAAGAAATTTTTTGAGTTCTTAAAAAAGTAACATATTCTTCTTTTATTAAAGATTCTGGAGCAACATATAATAATTTAGTAATTCCGCTAGCAATATCTGCTTTTACTTGGGCTACGTCTGTTTTATTTAAAGATGAGTTTAATACGTGTGCAACACCATGTTGTTCAGAAATACCTCTTATAGCATCTACTTGATTTTTCATTAAAGCTATTAAAGGAGAAACAACAATAGCAGTTCCTTCTGCCATTAATGCTGGTAATTGGTAACATAAAGATTTACCACCACCTGTGGGCATAATTACAAAAGTATTATTATCATTAACAATACTTTTTATAACTTGTTCTTGTAAACCTTTAAACTTATTAAATCCAAAAAACTTTTTTAGAGGACTGTGTAAATCCATATATTATATAATATTCATTTATTATTAGAGAAATATGAAACCTATTACTATATAGTTTGTCGAAACTTATTTTTATAGTAAATTTGCCTGTTTCATATATCTAAAGATATAACTTTTTTTTATTCTGATAAAAACTTAAAGCTTGAAAGATAATTCTTCAATAATTACAAACGCAAAAAAAACAATTTTAGCAGAGAGCAACGCAATAGCTAATTTAGCAAATTTTATAGATGTAGCTTTTGAAAATGCTGTTAAATGTATATTTAATTCTAAAGGAAGAGTTATTGTTACTGGTATTGGTAAGAGCGCAAATATAGCCACAAAAATTGTTGCCACCTTTAATTCTACAGGCACTCCTGCTATTTTTATGCATGCTGCCGATGCTATTCATGGAGATTTAGGAAACGTTTTAGAAGACGATATTGTAATCTGTATTTCTAAAAGCGGAAATACTCCAGAAATAAAAGTTTTAGTTCCCTTAATAAAAAATTATGGAAACAAAATTATTGCAATTACTGGTAATGTTGATTCTTATTTAGGTAAAAACGCAGATTTCCCATTAAACACTTTTGTAGAAAAAGAAGCTTGCCCAAATAACTTAGCTCCAACAACTAGTACAACGGCTCAATTAGTTATGGGTGATGCACTTGCTGTTTGCTTATTAGAATTAACTGGCTTTACTAGTAAAGACTTTGCCAAATATCATCCTGGTGGTGCATTGGGTAAACGTTTGTATTTAAAAGTTAGTGATTTAATTAAAAACAACGAATTACCTCAAGTTTCTGAAAACGATACAATAGCTAGGGTAATTGTAGAAATATCTGAAAAAAGATTAGGTGTTACTGCTGTTATAAGTAATAATAAAGTTACTGGTATTATTACTGATGGTGATATTAGAAGAATGTTAAGTAAAACAACAGAAATTAAAAATTTCGTTGCTAAAGATATAATGGGTAAAAACCCAAAAACGATTCATAAAGACGCTATGGCAATAGAAGCCTTAGAAACCTTAGAGAACAATAGTATTACTCAAATTTTAGCAATTGATGATGAAGATAATTATGCAGGTGTTGTACATTTACACGATCTAATTAAAGAAGGTATATTTTAATGGAAGAACAACAACAAGAAATGTCTTTTTTAGGACATTTAGAAGAATTAAGATGGCATTTAGTAAGAAGTGTTGCTTCTATTTTTATTTTAGCAATCATCTTTTTTGCATTTGCAACTGAAGTTTATAATCATTTCTTATTAGCGCATATAAAACCAGATTTTATAACGTATCAATTATTCTGCGATTTTTTTAATTTATTCGGAATGGACAGCGCTTTCTGTAATGTTAGTTTTGTTGATAAGAAACTACAAAGTATTAAGGTTACTTCTCAATTAATGAATTCTATTTGGTCTTCTCTAATTTTAGGACTAATTGTTTCTTTCCCATATATTTTATGGGAAATATGGCGTTTTGTTTCTCCGGGATTAACAAAAAAAGAAATAAAAAAATCGAGAGGTTTTATTTTTATAGCTTCTACCCTTTTCTTTATAGGAGTTTTATTTAGTTTTTATATTATTGCTCCAATATCTATTCATTTCTTATATAATTATCAAATTACCGATGCAATTGAAAATAGTTTTACACTAGAATCTCATATTGGATTGGTTACAAATATGTTATTGGGAGTTTCAATTTTATTCGAATTACCAGTATTAATCTATTTTTTAACAAAAATTGGATTAATTACTCCAGAATTTTTAAAAAAATATAGAAAACATGCATTGGTTGTTGTACTAATTTTAGCTGCAATTATTACCCCGCCAGATGTAGCAAGTCAAGTTATAGTTGCAATACCAATACTTATTATATATGAAATAGGTATTAAAGTTTCAAGAAGAGTTATAAAAAAACAAGAAAAAAATGCCAACAAAAGTTAAAGAGTTTAATGATTATCGTGAAAAAATGAACGATAAAATTTTAGCTTCAGATAATAAAGTTATCAAAAGAATTTTCAATTTAGATACTAATGCTTTTAAAGAAGGTCATCTTCCTGTAAAAACAAAAGAGTTATTAGGTTTAGTTGCATCTGCTGTTTTAAGATGTGATGATTGTGTACAATATCATTTAGAAGCTGCTATGAAAAATGGGGTTTCTAAAGAAGAAATGATGGAAACGATGTCTATTGCCAATTTAATTGGTGGTACTATTGTAATACCACATTTAAGAAAAGCACTAGAATACTGGGAGTTACTAGAGGAAGACGTAATAGGAAAAGTTTAACCGTTGCATTGTTAAAACGTGTAATTGTTTAAGAATCTATTAAGATTTTTTACTAATGTAATTACTTACTTTTACACAAATCAATAGTTACACAATTACACATATCAGAAAATAATGATTTTAAGAGCAGAAAACATTCAAAAAATTTACGGAAGTAGAAAGGTTGTAAAAGGCATTTCTTTAGAGGTACAACAAGGTGAAATTATTGGACTCTTAGGTCCTAATGGAGCAGGAAAAACTACTTCTTTCTATATGATTGTTGGTATGGTTAAACCTAATTTTGGTAAAATATTTTTGGATAATGAAGAAATAACCGATGATGCTATGTACAAACGTGCTCAAAAAGGTATTGGTTATTTAGCTCAAGAAGCTTCTGTTTTTAGAAAGTTATCTGTAGAAGATAATATAATGTCTGTTTTACAATTTACAGGTTTATCTAAAAAGGAACAAAAAATTAAATTAGAGTCTTTAATAGAAGAGTTTAATATTGGACATGTTCGTAAAAATAGAGGAGATTTACTTTCTGGAGGAGAAAGACGTAGAACAGAAATTGCGCGTTGTTTGGCTTCTGATCCTAAATTTATTTTGTTAGATGAACCTTTTGCAGGTGTAGATCCAATTGCTGTTGAAGATATACAAAGTATTGTAGCTCATTTAAAGGATAAAAATATTGGTATTCTAATTACAGATCATGATGTACAAGCAACTTTAGCAATTACAGATAAAACATATTTAATGTATAATGGTAGTATTTTAAAAGAAGGAACTCCAGAAGAATTAGCAGCTGATGAAATGGTACGTAAAGTATATTTAGGTAAAGATTTTGAACTAAAAAAGAAGAAAATATTTACTCCTTAAAATTAGTTATATAATATGGTACTCTAAATTAGTCTCGTTATTAACCTACTCTTTTAGAAATACTAAAATTAAAACAAACTCCTTTTTTATTGTCTTCTCTTTCTCCTAAACTAATATTACCTCCAAGCCTTTTAATAATAGATTTTACAGTAGTTAAACCAATACCTGTATTGTTATTACTTGTATTATTTAATGTTTCAAACATTTCAAAAACTTTGTCTCTATATTCTTTTTCAATACCTGGTCCATTATCCATATAAGTAAGATAATAATGTTCTTCATCTTCCTTAAAATTAACATCAATAATAGCTTTATTCTCATCAGAAAATTTTCTTGAATTAGATATTAAATTTTGAAAAATTTGAAGAATTCCAATTTTAGAACTGTTAATTTCTTTATCTAAAGTACTAGAAATTAGCACCATTTTATTTTCAAAATCATTATTACTAATAATACTTTCTAAAAGTTCTTTTAAGTTAAAATTTTCATACATTATATTTTCACTAGTTACTTTAGAATAATTTAAAATTTCTGTAACTAGATTATTCATATAAACAATCCTATTAGAAATTAAATCTATATATCCCTCAGCTTCCGTATCTTTATATAAATCTATATGATCTTCTTTTAAAATATCTAACAAAAAACTAACACCGTTAATTGGAGATTTTAAATCGTGTGTTAATCTATAAGCAAAATTATTTAATTGTTCATTCAGTTTTTCAAATTTATCCTTAGATTCCTTTAATTCTCTATTCTTTTTTCTTAACTCTAAAAGCCTAACAACCTGTTCTGCTAACAAAAGTAAACTCTCTTTTTGAGTCTCATTTAATACTTTAGGCTTATTATCTATAACGCACAAAGTTCCTAAAGGAAAACCTTCTGAACTATTTAATGGGGCACCAGCATAAAAAACCACATTAGGTGCTTCTGTAGTTAAAGGATTATCATGAAAACGTTCATCTTTTGTTGCATCATTTATTATAAATAGTTCTTTAGGGTTTAAAATACTATGTGCACAAAATGCAATATCTCTAGGGGTTTCTGTAGCATCTAAACCATGTTTAGATTTAAACCATTGTCTATTTTCATCTACTATAGAAACAAGAGCTATAGATGTATTACAAATACCAGAAGCAATTTTAGTAATTGCATCATATTCTTCTTCTGGTAAAGAATCTAAAATATTATAAGACTTTAAAACTTCTAATCTTTCGCTTTCATTTTGAGGGGAAATGGCTGGTAACATAAATTTTATTTGAGGGGGTGAATTACTTTTTAATCAATGACAAAAATACATACAATAGAATTACTATTGGAATAGATATAAAATTTAATGTAAAAATAAGTATTAATGAAGTTAAAAGAAAAATATATTTAACCCAATTATTCTTAAATGAATATTCTTTAAATTTAAGAGAAAACAACGGAATTTCTGCATTCATTAAATAACTTAAAAACCATGTAACAGCAATTAAAAAATAATTATTACTAATTAAATCTTGTATAATTTTAATATCCGTATGCATTTGTATTAATGGTAACGAAATAACAAACAAACTCATTGCTGGTGTTGGTAAACCTATAAAAGAATCTGATTGTCTTGTATCTAAATTAAATTTAGCTAATCTATAACAAGCAGATAAAGTAAGTATTAAACCAATAATTGAAATATCTAAAACTGCTGTGTCAAAAGAATTAGACCTACTAATTAAATTGTCTTGTATTAATTTAGACATAATAATACCAGGAACAACACCGCTAGTTACCATATCTGCCAAAGAATCTAATTGTTTACCAAGTTCTCCAGAAACCTTTAACAACCTAGCTACAAAACCATCTAAAAAATCAAAAAATATTCCAATAACAACAAAGATTCCTGCTAAAGAAAAATCGCTCTGAACAGCAAAAATTGTGGCTAATGTTCCACATAAAAGATTTCCTAATGTTAAAAAATTAGGAATATGTTTTTTAATTTTCATAGCTTAAATAATCTTTAGACTGCTAAAATAAGAAATCATTTTTGGGTAGTTTTCTAAATCGTTTAAATTTTGTCATATTTGTAAAAATAAATATACAATGCCAGTATTTACTTCTACTTTTTCGCCAACAATTCCGTTTAGGAACAGTCATTTTAATACAATGTACAGACCTTTGTTTATGAAAGATGTTGCAACTTACCAAAGAAAAAGAATTTCAACATGGGATAATGATTTTTTTGATTTGGATTTTTCTTTTGTACAATCGGATACTCTTGTAGTATTAATACACGGTTTAGAAGGTAGCTCTGAATCTAAATATATGACATCTAACACTAAGCACCTTAATAGCAAAGGGTTAGATACTGTTTGTTTAAACTTAAGAGGTTGTAGTGGTGAAGATAATTTACTTTTAGCAACATATCATAGCGGTAAAACAGAAGATGTTAATTTTATTGTAGATCATTTAATTGAAAATTATGAATATAAAAACATCGTAATCGTTGGCTTTAGTTTAGGTGGTAATTTAACTCTCAAATATATAGGTGAAAAAGGAGAAAATATCTCACCTATTGTAAAAGGAGGAATTGCAGTTTCGGTACCTATAGATATTGCTTCTGCAGAAATTGAAATGGAAAAACTTAAAAATAAATTATATATGGAAGTTTTTTTTAAAACGATGAAAAATAAAATTTTAGAAAAAGCTCATAAATTTCCAGAATACAAATTAGATAAAGACAAACTTTTTAAGGCTACAAAATTTAAGCATTTAGAGTATTTATACACTGTTCCTGTTTTTGGATTTGAAAATCCTGAAGATTATTGGGCAAAAGCAAGTGCAAAACCTTACCTTTTAAAAATAAATAGACCAACATTATTAATTAACGCTAAAGATGATACTTTTTTATCTAGAGAATGTTATCCATATGAAGAAGCAGAAAACTCTAAATACTTCTATTTTGAAGAAACAAAGTTTGGTGGTCATTGTGGTTTTATGTCTTCTTTTAAGCCTCAAGAAAACAAGTGGGTAGAACATCGAATTACTCGTTTTATTAAAGAAAATATTGAAATAGATATTTTATAAACAATATCTAACAAAAACTATAGTTATTTTAGTATGTTTTTAGATATTTGTTATCAATAATTTTCAATTTTGTGAAATATAGATTTTTACTTTTTATAATTACTTTACCCTTGTTTTTAAATGCGCAAGGTTTTAGAAACTACTCCAACGAATTTTTAAATATTGGTGTAGACGCTGCTGCTTTAGGTAAAAGTAAAGCTGTTGTAGCTACTACAAACAACGTAAATTCAATTTATTGGAACCCTGCAGGTTTAGTTGGTATAGAAGATATCCAAGGCTCAGTAATGCACGCTTCTTATTTTGCAGGAATAGCAAATTACAATCACGCTGCTTTTGCAATGCCTATTGATAAAAATAGTGCTGTTGGTATTTCTATTATCCGTTTTGGTGTAGATGATATTTTAAATACAACAGAATTAATAGACAACGATGGTAACATCGATTTTAATAGAATAAGCTTATTTTCTGCTGCAGATTACGCATTTAATGTTGCTTACGCTCGTAAACTAATTTTTAAAGATGTTAAGTTTGGTGTAAACGCAAAAATTGTAAGAAGAATAATTGGCAATTTTGCAACTTCTTGGGGTTTTGGTTTAGATGCCGGAATTCAGTTTGAAAGAAATGACTGGAAATTTGGATTAATGGCAAGAGATATTACAACAACTTTTAATAGTTGGGCAATAGATGAAGATGAGTTTAATAAGATTAAAGACGCAATACCTGGTCAAAATCAAGAATTACCAGAAACTACAGAAATTACAAAACCTAAATTACAAATTGGTGTTGCTAAAGACTTTAGAATTGGTCGTTATTTTAATTTACAAACAGAAGTCGATTTAAATATTCGTTTTGAACAAACTAACGATATTTTTTCATCAGAAATTGGTAGTATAGATCCGGCAATTGGGCTTCAACTAGATTTCGACCAGCTAGTTTATTTGCGTTTAGGAGTTGGTAATTTTCAATACATTACAGAATTCGATAATTCTAAATCACTCTCTACACAACCAAACTTTGGTGTTGGTTTTAATTACAGAGGTATTCAAGTAGATTACGCTTTAACAAATATTGGAAGCGTTGGTAATGCTTTATTTTCAAATATCTTTTCTATCACTTTAGATTACAGTTTTTTTAGACAATAATACTTTATGAGAAAAAGTTACTTACTCTTATTCTTTCTTTTCACTTTTTTACAATCATTAAACGCACAAGTTAATCTTTCTGTATACTCAGAAATAAGTATTATTACTGCGGGCCCTGGAACAGAATTATATGAAGCCTTTGGTCATTCTGCCATACGTATAAAAGACCCTGTTTTAAACTTAGATTTAATATACAATTACGGAATGTTCGATTTTAATGCTCCTAATTTTTATTCTAATTTTACAAAAGGAAAGCTATTATACAGCTTAGGTAGATATAAATTTGAATACTTTTTAAGAAGTTATAAAAGAGATAAACGTTGGGTAAAACAACAAGTTCTTAATTTAACGCAACAAGAAAGACAAAAGTTTTTTATGTACTTAGAAAATAATGCATTACCAGAAAATGCAAACTATTTCTACGATCCTTACTTTAATAATTGTGCTACAAAACTAAGAGATATTACAACATCTATTTTAGGAGATAAAGTCGTTTTTAGTGATACAAACCTAACTAAAAACCTATCTTTTAGACAATTAATGGATAAAGAAATCCCTTGGAATACTTGGGGTAGTTTTGGTATTAATTTAGCATTAGGAAGTAAATTAGATACAAAAGCAGACTTTAAACAATACATGTATCTACCAGATTATGTATACTCTATATTTAAAAACAGTAAATTATATATTAAGAATCAACCTGAAAATTTAATAAAAAGAGAAGATGTTCTTTTAAATTTTAAAGAACAAAAACAAGAAATCTCTACATTTAACCCCTTTTTAATTTTTGGAATCATCTCTATCATTGGTCTTTTCTTAACTTATTTAGATTTTAAGAATAATAAAAGAACAAAATGGTTAGATTTTATACTTCTTTTCTCAACAGGACTTATTGGTCTGTTAGTTGTTTTTCTTTGGTTTTTCACAAATCATTCTACAACACCCAATAACTATAATTTTTTATGGGCCTTTGCTCCTAACCTATTCGTTTGCTTTTTAATGTTAAAAAAGTCATCAAAAAAATGGCTTAAACAGTATTTTCAGTTTTTATTAATTTTACAACTAATAATTCCTATTCTTTGGATTTTAGAAATACAGTTATTCCCACTATCAGCAATTCCATTATTCATTTTATTATTTATTAGATATTTATTTCTATCTAAGAAAATGTAAATTGCTTTCAAAAAATTAGCGCTTTTTGTAACTTCTGTATAAACGATTTAGCTACTCTAAAAAATTACAAAAAACGTTTGTTTTAGAAAACAAAAGGATACTAATTTTTAATTACATTTGGGCGTTACCACACAAAAAAAAGTGTGGTCAGGCTTTTTATTATATCTTTTGTTAGAAAAAAACAAAAGGATGCCATTACAATCCTTAAAGCAGCTTACTTATTATGAACAATAATCAACTAGAAATTATAGAATATCAACCAGAGTTTGCAAAAGATTTTTACAACTTAAATGCAGAATGGTTAAAAAAGTATTTTTATATAGAACCTTATGATGAAATGGTTTTAAGTAATCCACAAAAATACGTCTTAGATCCAGGCGGATTTATATTTTTCGCAAAATACAATAACGAAATTGCTGGTGTTGTTTCTCTCATCAATCAAAAAAACTTTTTCGAATTGAGTAAAATGGCTGTTTCACCAAAATACCAAGGTTTAAAAATTGGCTTAAAGTTAATGAACTTTTCTATCGATTTTGCAAAACAACAAAAATGGGAAAGTATAACACTATACTCTCACAGATCTTTAGTGCCTGCAATCAATTTGTATAAGAAAATTGGGTTTAAAGAAATTCCTGTAGAAGAAAACTCACATTACGAGCGTTCAGACATTAAAATGATTCTAGAATTGTAAATTAAAAATAACGATTAAGTTCTTTTATCACTAAAGAAAACTCTGAATAGCTAATTCATACCCTTTTAGTCCAAAACCAAATAAAACTCCTTTTGCATTCGGAGCAATATAACTGTGTTGTCTAAATTCTTCACGAGCATGAATATTAGAAATATGAACTTCTACAACTGGCGTGTTAATTCCTTTTATGGCATCTCCAATCCCTACAGAAGTATGTGTATAAGCTGCAGCGTTTAAAACAACACCATCGTAATCGAAACCAACTTCATGTAATTTATCAATTATTTCACCTTCAATATTAGATTGAAAATAAAACAATTCTACATTTTTAAACTTCGATTGTAATTTTTTAAAAAAGTCTTCAAAAGTTTCCGAACCATAAATTTCTGGTTCACGTTTTCCTAAAAGATTTAAGTTTGGTCCGTTAATTATTATTAGTTTCATAAAATACTTTAAAGTTGTAAATATATACTTTATTTTTAGCAAATGAAATGGAAAAACGGAATTAGAGATTATCAATTATATTTAAAAATTGAAAGAGGTTTATCTCAAAACACCATAGACAGTTACACTAGAGATTTAGAAAAACTAACATATTTCTTGGAAGAGAATGAAATCGACCTAACTCCTATTTCTATTGAAAAAATTACAATTCAGGAATTTAATTATGACATTTCTAAAAAATTAAATCCAAGAAGTCAATCCAGAATAATTTCTGGTTTACGTAGTTTTTTTGACTATTTAGTTTTTGAAGATTATAGAGAAACAAATCCTACAGATTTAATTGAAGCCCCTAAAATTGGAAGAAAACTACCTGATACTTTATCTGAAGATGAAATTAACGAATTAATTGCTGCTGTTGATTTAAGTAATACTCAAGGAGAAAGAAATAGAACTATTTTAGAAACTATGTACAGTTGTGGTTTGCGAGTTAGCGAACTTATCACCCTAAAAATATCAGATTTATTTTTTGAGGAAGGTTTTATAAAAGTTACAGGTAAAGGAAACAAAGAGCGTTTTGTACCCATACATTTTAATGCACAGAAATACATTACAATTTATATTAATGAAATTAGAATTCATGTAAAACCAGTAAAAGGTTTCGAAGATACTTTATTTTTAAATAGACGTGGCAAAGGATTAACAAGACAAATGATCTTTATTATTTTAAAAGATTTGTCAATAAAAATTAATCTAAATAAAAAAATTAGTCCACATACTTTAAGGCATTCCTTTGCTACCCATTTACTTAAAAATGGGGCAGATTTAAGAGCTATTCAACAAATGTTAGGTCACGAAAGTATAACCACAACAGAAGTTTATGTACATCTAGATAATAGTTATTTAAAAGAGGTTGTAGAGACTTTTCATCCAAGGAAATAAATAAAAAATCCATCGTAATTTCCTTTTTCAGAACTTATACCTAATCTTGTAAAAATATAAATTGATAACTATAAGTTTTGATCTATTACAAAACAAAAAAACTTGCTTTAAAAAGCAAGTTTTTTTTAAGAATATTATTAATTTCAAGAGTATTTCTCCCCATAAAGAAGACAAATATAAGTTGTTTTACTTAGCTACATTTACCGCTCTAGTCTCTCTAATTACAGTTACTTTAACTTGACCTGGATAGGTCATATCATTTTGAATTTTCTGAGAAATATTAAATGATAATTCAGCAGCTTTGGTATCGTTTACTTTACCACTTTCTACCATAACACGTAACTCTCTACCAGCTTGAATAGCATATGCTTTTTGCACACCTGTAAAGCCAAAAGCAATCTCTTCTAAATCTTTTAAACGTTGAATGTAAGAATCTAATACCTGACGTCTTGCTCCCGGTCTTGCTCCTGAAATCGCATCACAAACTTGTACAATTGGCGATAGTAAACTCTTCATTTCAATTTCATCATGGTGAGCTCCAATTGCATTACAAACTTCTGCTTTTTCACCATATTTCTCTGCCCATTGCATTCCTAAAAGTGCGTGAGGTAATTCACTTTCTGTTTCCGGCACTTTACCTATATCGTGTAACAAACCAGCTCTTTTAGCTAATTTTGCATTTAAGCCCATTTCAGATGCCATAATTCCACAAAGATTAGATACTTCACGTGAATGCTGTAATAAATTCTGACCGTAAGAAGAACGATATTTCATACGTCCTACAGTTTTAATTAACTCGGGGTGTAAACCATGAATTCCTAAATCTATAACCGTTCTTTTACCAACCTCTATAATTTCTTGAGTAATTTGTTTTTCTGTCTTCTTTACAACTTCTTCAATTCGTGCAGGATGAATTCTACCATCTGTTACTAATTTATGCAAAGACAAACGTGCAATTTCTCTTCTAATAGGATCAAAACATGATAAGATAATAGCATCTGGTGTATCATCAACAATAATTTCTACACCTGTTGCAGATTCTATTGCTCTAATGTTACGACCTTCTCTACCAATAATACGTCCCTTAACATCATCAGACTCTAAGTTAAAAACAGATACACAGTTTTCTACTGCCTGTTCTACACCTACCCTTTGTATAGTTCCTAAAATAATTTTTCTAGCTTCTTGTTCTGCTGTTAATTTTGCTTCTTCGACAGAAGTTTGAACAAAAGCCATTGCTTCAGATTTAGCCTCATCTTTTAAAGAAGTTACTAATTCTTTTTTAGCTTCATCTGCAGATAATCCAGAAATTTGCTCCAACATATCTACATGACGTTTGTGCATTTTATCCAAATCACCTTCTTTCTTTTCTAAAAAATCAAGTTTAAAATTATAATCCTTTTCTTTAGATTCTAAAGATTGATTTAACCTTTTATTTTTATCAACTTCTGAAGCTACTTTAGACTCTCTATCTCTAATTCTTTTTTCAACATCAGAGATCTTCTTCTCTCTTGATAAAATTACTTTTTCATGTTCAGATTTTAATTCAATAAACTTCTCCTTTGCTTGTAATATTTTATCTTTCTTAACTGAATCAGCATCAATTTTTGCTTCTTTTAATATAGTAGCAGCTTCCTTTCTGGTTCCATCAAGCATCTTTTTTCCTTTCGATTTTTCCATCGATTTAAAGATCATAAAACCTATTGCTATTCCTGCTAAAACTCCCAATATAATGGGAAGTATCATTCCATCCATAATTTAAATTTAGTATATAAAAAAAGCCTACATTAGTTGGGTTTTTAAACTCCGATATGACATTTATAGGACTAACTAACTCTTCAAGGGTCCTCTTAATTACCGAAAAAAAAATCAGTACTAGAGGCATGCTTTTGTAGTTAAGACTCATCCTTCATAATAGAATAGTGTTGAGTTTAATAAACAATTACTAACGTAGGCAGTGTGTTGTTAATGTATTTTAATGAACTTATTTTAAATGTGTACTTACCAGATTAGTAAGCTCATTTAATTTTTCTATTTCTTCTTTTTTTGTGTCTGTTTTATCTAAAGATAATATTTCTAATTTAGAAGCAAATTGTAATGCAGACATTGCTAAAACATCTTGTTTATCGCTAACCGCATAATTTTGCTCATACATAGAAATTAAATTATTTATTGCTGTAGCAGCTTTACGCATACCTTCCTCTTCTTTAGTGTTGCTAACACTTAGAGGGTATGTTCTACCTGCAATAACAATATTAATTTTTAATTTTTCCACAATTTAAAGAACTTTATTCTTGTAACTGAATAATGCATTTATCAATTTCTCTCACTAATGCATTTATCTTCAATTTTGTATCTTTTGTATCTGTACCACTGCCTTCAATAGCTTTTGCAATTTTTAATAAATCAAAATCTTTTTTTTGTTCTACTATTAATTGCTCTTTTTCTATGAGTTGATGTTGTAATGTTGTGTTACTTTGAAGCAAAATTTTGTTTTCATTTTTTAAAAACGCATAATTGGAAAGAAGTTTTTTCAACTTATCTTCCAGTAAATGAATTGCTTCTAGTGTGTTACTCATCTTACTTTTTAGAATAAACTATCTCTACAAAGTTAACATTCTGTTTTAAATCTTACAACATTTTATCACTTTATTACTAATTAACTGAATGTTAACAATCTATAAGAACAATGATTTTTACTATTTTTACAAAAAAATATTGAACTTTGAAAAAATTCTTATTATCATCAATTCTACTACTTCATTTCATCTCTTTTTCTCAAGAAAAATATCCGCAAGATTATTTTATAAAACCTTTAAATATACCAATTTTACTGTCTGGCTCTTTTGGAGAATTACGTAGCAATCATTTTCATGCCGGTTTGGATATAAAAACTCAAGGAAAAGAGGGTTTAAATGTTTTTGCTGCAGCAGAAGGTTATGTCTCGAGAATTAAAGTACAACAATACGGCTACGGAAAAGCTATTTACATAACGCATCCTAACGGATATACTACTGTGTATGGACATCTTAGTAAATTTGCAGATAATATTGAAAAATATGTGAAATCTATTCAATACAAGAAAGAAAGTTATGCTACTGGAAACTTGTATTTTAAAAAAGATAAGTTTCCTATAAAAAAAGGAGAAGTTATTGCTTTTTCTGGAGATACTGGAGGCTCTGGTGGTCCGCATTTACATTATGAAATTAGAAATACAGCAACAGAACATGTTATAAATCCATTATTATTTGGCTTAAAAGTAGTAGATACCAAAACACCTACTTTTCAATCATTAAAAATTTACACTTTAAATTCTGACGCAAGAATAAATCAGCAAAGAAAGAGTTTTCAAATTCCAATAAAAAATATAGGAAAAGGGAAATACGTTGCAGATAGAGTTACTGCTAGTGGTTTAATTGGTTTTGGAGCTAGTGTTTTTGATCGTTTTAACAATGCACCAAATAAAAACGGGATTTTCAGTTTAGAAATGTTAGTTAATGGTAAACGTTTTTACTATCATAGTGTAAAAACCTTCTCTTTTTCTGAAAGCAAACTTCTTAACTTACATATAGATTATGGACATTATAAAAAATACAAAAGGCGCTACCAAAAAACTTATAAAGAAACCGCTAATAAATTATCTACTTATAAGGATTTAATTAATAACGGTAAAATTAACATAAAACAAAACCTAAACTATAGCGTAGAAATTATTGCAAAAGATTTTGAAGGTAATTCTAGTTCAATTAAAATTCCTGTAGTTGGTAAAGAAAGTAATGCTATTTTCTCCAAACCAAAAGATTCTACAGCATTTAAAATAATTGCTGAAAATTTTAACAAATTTAAACAAGAAAATGTTACAGTTGCTTTTCCTAAAAAAACATTTTATAAAAACCTATATTTAGATTTTAAAGTTAAAAATGGAATTGCAAAAATACATACACCAACAATTCCATTAGATAAAAGTTTTACTTTAACTTTTGATGTTTCTAAATACACAGAAGATGAAAAACAACAACTATATATAGCAAATATAGACAACGTAAAATACCCAAGATACAAGTTTACTAGAAAAAAAGATAGCTCTTTTTATACTACAACAAAAACTTTAGGTAAATACACCTTACTATCTGATAAACAAAAACCTAAAATAAAAATACTATACTTTAAAGATAAACAGTGGATTTCTAATTCTAAAACTTTAAAAGTAAAAATTAGTGATATTGGTTCTGGTATAAAAAATTATAGAGCTACTATTGATGGCAAATGGGTTTTAATGCAATACAACCACAAAAAAAGAATTTTAACCTATAATTTTAGTGATAAAAAATTGGTTGGTAGCAAACATATCTTTAAACTTGTAGTATCAGATAATGTTGGGAATACGAAAGAGCTTTCTACAACGTTCTTTAAAAAACAAATAAATTAACTTTTGTGAAAAAAATATGCTTCTTTTTGTTACTAATACCTAGTTTACTAGTAGCGCAAAAAACAACTATCTTAAAAGGTACTGTTAAAAATAATAAAAAAAAACCTATTGAAAAAGTTTCTATTAAGGTTGGAAAAACCGGAACAATAACTGATAAAAACGGTAATTATCAAATAAGAATCCCTTTTAAAGAAGAAATTACATTAATTTTTAGCCATGTTTCTTATAGAACTTTCACTAAAAAATTTACTGCAAAAAGTAGAAACGCTATTCGCTTCTCTCCTATTTTAACACTAAAGACTGAACAGTTAGATGAAATTGTTATTAAAGACAATAAAAAAGATGCACAAGGTATCACTAAAATAGATGTAGATAAAGCAATAAACATTGTTGGTCCTAATGCAGGTGTAGAAAACGTTTTAATGACTTTACCAGGTGTAAGCAATAACAACGAATTAAGTACACAATACAATGTTAGAGGTGGTAATTTTGATGAAAATCTTGTATATGTTAATGGTATAGAAGTTTACAGACCTTTTTTAATTAGATCTGGCCAGCAAGAAGGTTTAAGCTTTATAAATTCCAACATGGTACAAAATATTAATTTTTCTGCTGGTGGTTTTCAAGCAAAATATGGTGACAAATTATCGTCTGTTTTAGATATTACATATAGAAAACCAAATGAAATGGCAACTAAAGTAGATTTAAGTTTGCTAGGTGGAAGTGTTACGTTTGAAAATCAATTTTTAAATAAAAAATTAAGTACAATTACAGGATTAAGATATAGAGATAATAGTCTGTTTGTAAACAGTAAACAGATTGAAACTAATTTTAGACCTCGATTTACAGATTTTCAAACCTTTTTATC
>CAJQQH010000060.1 GCA_905480405.1 uncultured Polaribacter sp.
GAGTCACAAAGAAGCAAGGTTGAATAGTTTTAATGATTATCAGACTGAGTTTGTCGAAGTATTTTTATTCTTGCTAACAGCCTATTTATTCTTCCAATCATTAATCCAAGAAACCATAACATCAACCCAATCATCATTATCATTCATACAAGGTATATGTTTGTAATCTGTTCCGCCAAACTTCAAAAATTCTTCTTTTCCTTCCATCGCTATTTCTTCTAAAGTTTCTAAACAATCAGCAACAAAAGCAGGAGTAATAACTGCTAATTTTTTCTTTCCTTCTGATGGGAATTTCTCCAATTCAAAATCTGTGTATGGCTTTAGCCAAGGATCTTTTAATAAACGAGATTGAAACGAATTACTATAAGTGCCTTCTTTTAAACCAAGTGTTTTTACGATTTCTTTTGTAGTTTCAAAACATTGGTGTCTATAGCACGTGTGATGTGCAACAGAATTACGTTCGCAACAAGAACCATCAATTTTACAATGACTTTTTGTAACATCAGATTTTAAAATATGACGTTCTGGTATACCATGATAAGAAAATAAAATATGATCGTAATCGAATCCTTTTAAGTGATTTGCTATATTGCTACTCATCGCTTTTATGTAACCAGGTTTGTTGTAAAAAGCAGGTAAAACGTCTAATTTTATATTTGGGTATTTAGCAGCAATAATTTCTTCTGCTTTTGTAACTACAGTTTCGTAAGAAGACATTGCGTAATGTGGGTATAAAGGTGCTAAAAATATTTCTGTAACACCTTTGTCTGCAAGTTCTTTAATTCCTTTTTCCATAGTCATAGATCCGTAACGCATTGCTAATGCAACAGGAAGATCTACTTTTTTAATCAGTTTTTTGGTAAACCTTTCAGAAATAACCACTAATGGAGATCCTTCTTTCCACCATATTTTCTTGTATGCAGCACCAGATTTTTTTGGTCTTGTTTTAAGAATAATACCTTTAATAAGCAAATAACGTTTCCAATACGGAATGTCAATTACACGTTCGTCCATTAAAAATTCCTCTAAGTATTTTTTAACGTCTTTTGTTTCTGTTGTGTCTGGTGATCCTAGATTGTTTAGTAATATTCCTTTCATTAAAAAAAAAGTTTCAAAATTTCAAAGTTTTAAGTTTTTAAAAGTAAAAATTAAAACTTTTGTTGTTTAATTATTTTTATTATTCTGAACTTAATTCAGAATCTCATTTTTTATTTTATTAATTGCTAATTGCTAACTGATTCGTAACCTCGTACAAAGTAATTGCTAAACTATGTATAACATTCATGCTAGAATTTTTCCCAAACATTGGTATTGCTATAGAGTAATCTATTAAATCTACATTCTCGATTCCATTTCTTTCGCTACCCAAAAGTAATACGATTTTCTTATGGTTTTTAAAATTAAAATCTTGAATATTGATGCTTTTATCAGTGATTTCTATTCCAATAATGGTGTTTCCTTCTTTTTTTAATTTTTGAACGATTGCTGTAAAATCTTTATAATAATCGTGTTTAATATGCTTAATAGTGTTTCTTGCGGTTTTTGACACCTTTCTATTCTCTAGAGAAGGTGAATTCTCATGAAAATATATTTTTTCTACACCAAAACTTTCAGAAATTCTAAAACACATTCCTATATTTTCTGGTGTTCTAATTGCGTCACAAACAATAGTTATTGGAAATTGTTTTTGATTGTTTTCGATGTCGTAATGTGTTAATTGTTTCATGTTTTTAACCTTTTAAACTCATTACGTATTTTTTTGGTGTTGTGCCAAACTTCTTTTTAAAAGCTGCGATAAAATGACTTGCAGTGCTGTAGCCAACTTTTAGACCAACTTCATTAACATTATATTGGTTGCTTTCTAATAATCTTCTAGCGTGTTCCATTTTGTAATCAAACAAAAAACTAAAAACAGAGTCGCCGTAAATTTGCTTAAAACCTTCTTTTAGTTTTTTAATATTTAGGCCAATTTCATTCGCTAGTTCTTGTAAGCTTGGTGGTTCGGACATTCTAGAAATAATAATTTCTTTCGCTTTTCTAATTTTTATTACGTTTTGTTCGTCTACTAAAAAAGGACAATATTCTCCATTTGTGTTTTCTTCTTGCTGAAAATGTAAGCTTAATAACTCGTATACTTTTCCTTTTACATATAACTCTCTAATAGAACTGTTAATACTGGAGTTGATTATTTGTTGTAAGACAATAGATACAGTTGGTTTTGTTTCTGTATCATCATAAAATTTTCGATTGCTATTTTCATCACTTAAAAACGGAATGTATCCTGATTCTTTAGAAAATAATGAGTGAAATTTTTCGATAGAAATCAATAAAGAAATTAACGTTGTTTTTGGCTGAATTTCTAAATTGATAGGTAATGTTCTTTGTGGATTGTACAATAAAATTGATCTATTGTCTAAGACGTCAAAAGAATAAGAACTATTGTTGAATAGAAATTTAGAATTACCACGTAAACAAAAGTGCATTTGAATAAATGTACTGTTTATTTCTCTTTCAAAACTTTGAGCCTCTCTGCTTTCGTTCTGAAAATGAAGTACATAAAAGCCTTTTTCTAAATTTATTTCTTCAAAAGTACTTTCTCCGACATTTTTAAACATAGATATTCTTATTTTTTGATGTGTTTTTATTTAGAATGATTCTATATAAAATAATCATAAAACCTTAACACAGTTGCAAAAATAAGGGTTTTTGTAATTTATTGATACTAAAATTCATCAAAAAACTGATATCGTTATTAAAAGTACTTTTAGCGATACTTTTTTCTAATTGAAGTTTCTACTTTTGACCATCTTTTACAAATACATGCAGGCCAACAAACAAGAGCACTTTTACAACATTGGAGTAAGTTACAAAAAAGCCGACGCAAAAACGCGTGGGAAATTTTCTTTGTCTAAAGAAAATCAAATAGCATTGCTAGAACTTGCTAAAGAGAAAGATTTTAAAGGAATTTTTATTTTATCCACTTGTAATAGAACAGAAATTTCTGGTTTTGCAGAGCGACCTTGTCAGTTAATAGAACTTTTATGTGAGTTTTCTGAAGGTTCAATTCAAGAATTTGCAAAAGTTTCTAACGTATATAAAAACCAAGAAGCAATTTATCAATTATTTAGAATTGGTACAGGTTTAGAAAGTCAGATTTTAGGAGATTACGAAATCGTAGGTCAATTAAAACAGTCTTTTAAGTTAGCAAAATCACTAAATACAACGAATGCGTATTTAGAAAGGTTGTTAAACAATGTTTTACAAGCTAGTAAACGTGTTAAAAACGAAACAAAACTAAGCTCAGGTACAACTTCTGTTTCATATGCTGCAGTGCAATATATTATAAAGAATTTACCAGATTACAACTCTAAAAATATTTTAGTTTTTGGGCTGGGTAAAATGGGGAAACACACCTGTAAAAACTTAGCAGAATATACGCAGAACAAGCAAATTTGTTTGATAAACAGAACGGAAGAAAAGGCTGCTGAGTTTGTGAAAGAGCATAGTTCTATTAGAAAGTCTGTTATAGAAAACTTGTCTAAAGAAATAGAAAAAGCAGATGTATTAATTGTTTCTACAGGTGCAGATAAACCAACAATTTTAAAAGAGCATATTGCTAATAATAAAGAATTATTAATTTTAGATTTATCAATGCCAGAAAATGTTGCTAAAGATGTAACTGATTTTAATGGAGTTTCTTTGGTAAATGTAGATGAACTTTCTAAAATTACCGATGAAACTTTAGCGGTTCGTCAACAAGAAATTCCTTTAGCAGAAGATATTATAGAAATTCATAAAGCAGAGTTTAATAGCTGGTTAAATCATAGAAAATTTACACCAACAATTGCGGCTTTAAAAGAATCTTTAGAGAATATAAAAAATGATGAGATTAATTTTCAGAAAAAGAAAATAAATAATTTTGATGAAAATCAAGCAGAAATCTTAACTTCACGCATCATTCAAAAAATTACAACACAGTTTGTTAAACACTTAAAAGATGAAGATACATCAGTATCTCAAAGTCTACAAGTTATCAATAAAGTGTTTCAAAACTAACTAAAAAGTACATGCAAAAAATTATAAGAATTGGAACTCGCGATAGCCAATTGGCTCTTTTTCAAGCGAACAAAGTACGTAAAGAATTAGAAGAATTAGGGTATCAAGCAGAGATTGTACCTATTAAATCTATTGGAGATATTGTTTTAGACAAGCCTTTATATGAAATGGGAGTAACAGGTATCTTTACAAAGAATCTAGATATTGCAATGCTAAATAAAGAAATAGATATTGCTGTTCATTCTTTAAAAGATGTGCCAACCGTTTTACCAGAAAATATAAAACAAGCAGCCGTTTTAAGACGTGATGATTATTCTGATGTTTTAATTTTTAAAGGAAGTGAAGAGTTTTTTGGGCAGCCAAATGCAGTAATTGCAACAGGTAGTTTGCGTAGAAAAGCACAATGGTTAGATCGTTACCCAACGCATAAAGTTGTTGGTTTAAGAGGTAATGTAAATACACGTTTAGAAAAACTAGAAGATAACGATTGGAATGGAGCAATTTTTGCTGCTGCTGGTTTGTATCGATTAGGTATAAAACCAGAAGAAATTATTAGCCTTTCTTGGATGATACCTGCACCAGCACAAGGTGCAATTATGGTTACTTGTTTAGAAGATAATGAGTATTGTTTAGATGCATGTGAGCAATTAAATCATAAAGAAACAGAAATTTGTACAACAATAGAACGTGAATTTTTACATCTTTTAGAAGGTGGTTGTACTGCACCAATAGGAGCTTTAGCTTATATTGATAGTAAAACAGAAGAAATTAATTTTAAAGGAGTTTTATTAAAAAAAGACGGCTCTAAAAAAATTACAGTTAATAAAATTGCAAGTTTAGGAAGCCATAAGTTTTTGGCTAAAGACTGTGCAGATTATATAATTAATAGAGGTGGTAAAGAGTTAATGGCAGAAGATGAAGGAGATGCAGAAGCTCCT
>CAJQQH010000061.1 GCA_905480405.1 uncultured Polaribacter sp.
AAAAGCGTTACTTAATTGTAACGCTTTTTTATTGCTCTAAATTTAATTTAGAGTATCATATTATATAATTCTTCTTATTTTTGAAGAATGAATTTAAAAAACTTCTTTTATAAATTATTCTCTATAAAAGTTGAAACTAAAGAAGAATTGATGAAGAAATTTTTAATTGTTGGTTTAGGTAATATTGGTGATAAATACACAAATACTCGTCATAACATTGGCTTTAAAATTGTTGATGAAGTTGCAGAAGAACATAAAGTTACTTTTGAAACAGATAAACTAGGAGACATAGCAACGTTTCGTTTTAAAGGCAGAACGTTTATATTATTAAAGCCAAGTACATTTATGAATTTAAGTGGAAAAGCCGTTAAGTATTGGATGGATAAAGAAAACATATCCATAGAAAACATCTTAATAGTAACAGATGATGTTCATATAGATTTTGGTAGTATTCGGTTAAAAGCCAAAGGTTCTGCAGGCGGACATAATGGATTGAAAGATATTCAAGAAAAACTAAACACCCAACAATATGCACGCTTTAGGTTTGGAGTTGGAGGAAACTACAGTAAAGGAAGACAAGCAGATTTTGTGCTTGGTGAATGGAATAAAGAAGAAACTAGTCTATTAATAGAGCGCATACCAACCTCTGCAAAAGTAATTCCTTCTTTTGGTACAGCCGGTTTAGCAAACACTATGAATACATTTAATGGTAAGTAATTTTATTGTAAAAATTAACCATTAGTATTAGAACAAAAAAGGTGTCGAGAATTCGACACCTTTTTTGTTCTAATACATATTCTAATTATTGCCTTATAAAACTAATATTAGCTTTTATTTCTGTAGTTACTTTATCAACTTCCTCTTCTCCTTCTTGACTTAAACTAAATGAAGTCTCATTAAAGGTAACAACTTCAAGTTCTCCATTTAAAAAATCTCCTTGTACAGAAGTAAAAGTAATTGTATTATTTACTGTATTTAAACTATACGATCCAGAATCTGTAAAATCTATTATTTCTGTATTTGTAAATTGGCTTCCAACTGCTGGAATTACAACAGAAACAACTCTATATTGTCCAGAAGCTGTATAACTACCATTTGCATTTAAAACAAAAATTACTTGAAAAGTATCTCCTTCACTTGTAGAAGTAGCTACAGTAAAAGGAACTTCTACACCTGCTACATCAGTTACAGAGGTTACATTTGTTTCAATATTAAAACTGTTAATATTGTACGTACCTGCAATATTATCATTAGACAATACAAAAAGAGGTTCATTACTATCATTATTACTGCATCCGGTAATTGAAACAGCAATTAAAAGAACTAAAATAAATTTAAAGAATTTCATACTATTATTTTTATGTCAAATATAACTCATAAAAGAGAAATATATTATTTTGTACAATTGTTTAATACTAAAATTTAGTTTTCGCTAGCAAACCATTCTGCAAAACTAGTTTCTGTTTCTGATAATTTTATAGAATGTAGTTTGATATTATCTGGCAATCTGGTTTTAATTTTTTCAGCAAAATCAATTACCATCATCTCACTTGTTGGCTGATAATCTACCAAAATAACATGATGATCTCTTTCTTGTAATTCCTTAGCCAACTCTAAATGAGGTGTGTTTTTATTAAATACTGTTGCATGATCAAAAATATCTACAATTTCTTCATTAACAATTTTCTTAAGGTCTCCAAAGTCAATAACCATTCCAAACTTTACGTTTGTATTATCTGTAATAGGCTTTCCAGAAACTGTTACAGAAAGCTTGTAAGAATGCCCATGAACATTTTTACATTTACCATCATAACCATATAATGCATGTCCGGTTTCAAAATTAAACTGCTTTGTAATTCTTATTGTGCTCATTAACGTCTGTTTCTAAATTTGTTGTAAAAATACACAATAACCAATACTACTGCTAAAACTAGAAATAAATAATCTCCTCCCATTTTTTATAAACTTTATGTTGCTATTCTTTTAAAAAACCCTGTAAAACATCAGCAATTTTTCTATTATCTGATAATTGCGGAATCTTGTTTTGTCCTCCAAATTTACCAATCGATTTCATATATTCATGAAAACCACCTTTTTTAACTTTTCTTATAATTAAAGGACGTAAAACTTTTCCTTCAATTAAATCTAAATAATAGATGTTTTGTGCTTGCATAGAAGCATCCACTTTAGTGGCAAAATCTTCTAAGTTTTCTGGTTCATTTTCAAATTCTATAAACCATTCGTGATAAGGTAAACCACTTGTAGGGTTTACTTGTGGTGCTACGGTAAACTCACTGATATTAATAAGTGTGTTTAAAATTGAATCATTCAATGCTTTTTCTACCTCTTTACCAATAACGTGTTCGCCAAAGGCGGATATGAAGTGCTTTATTCTTCCGGTAACTTTAATTCTATAAGGTTTTATTGATGTAAACTCAACAGTATCGCCAATATTGTACCCCCAAAGACCAGCAGTTGTATTTAAGATGATAGCATAATTAACACCTATTTTTACATCTTTTAAAGAAATTCTTGTAGGGTTTTCATCTAAGAACTCAGTTGCAGGAATAAATTCATAGAAAATACCTGACTTTAATTGTAATAACATTCCTTTTTCGGTTTGCGAATCTTGATACGCAATAAAACCTTCTGAGGCAGGATATAGTTCTATATAATCTATTTTTTTACCGATTAAACTTTCAAACTTATTCTTATAAGGTTCAAAGTTTACACCTCCATAAACAAAGAAATTAAAATTCGGAAATAACTCAGAAACCGATTTACCGGTTTTTTCTATCAGTTTTTCGAAATACATTTGCACCCAAGAAGGGATTCCGCTAATAACAGACATGTCTTCATTAATGGTTTCTTCTACAACTGCATTTACTTTAGTATCCCAATCTTCTATACAGTTAGTTTCCCAACTTGGTAATCTGTTTTTTAATAAATACTGCGGTACATAATGTGCAGCAATACCACTTAATCTACCTAGTTTTACACCATTTTTATCTTCTAAAACTGGGCTTCCTTGTAAAAAAATCATTTTACCATTTACAAAACTTGCATCATTTTTTTCTGCTATATAAAATAATAAAGCGTTTCTTGCAGCTTTAATATGCGATGGCATAGAATCTTTTGTAATTGGTATATATTTTGCCCCAGATGTTGTACCAGATGTTTTAGCAAAATAAAGAGGTTTACCTACCCAAAGTACATCAGCCTCACCTGCAACAACTCTATCTACATAGGTTTTTAAACCTTCATAATCTGTTACCTTTACTCGCTTTTTAAAATCATCATAAGTAACAATATTCTCAAAATCATGATCTTTACCAAATGCCGTGTTTTTAGCTTTAGAGATTAACTTTTTAAAAACTTTATCTTGTGTTTTATGAGGCGCATTCGCCCATTTAAAAATTCTTTTGGTAACAACTTTAGCAAACGGAATTGCAAATACAGATTTTATACTCATTATTTAAAATCGATCAAATTTATTGGATTTACAGCATATCCTCCACTCCAAAGCTCAAAATGCAAATGTGGTCCTGTAGTAAGTTCTCCTGTAGAACCTACACTAGCAATTACTTCTCCAGATTTTACAAAATCTCCTTGTTCTTTTAATAAGTTACCATTATGCTTATATACAGAAATATAATCATCAGCATGTTTTAAAATAATAACATAACCTGTTTCTGTAGTCCAACCAGAAAAAATTACGGTACCATCTGCTGCGGCTTTTACTGCTGTATTTTTTTTAGCTACAATATCTACTGCTAAATGATTATTAGAATCAAAACTTTGAGAAACCGTACCTGATAAAGGAGCGAAAAAGACAATTTTTACATTTGTTTGCGCATTATTTTGAATTGGAAAACGATCTTGAATTTCTATTTTTTCTCTAAAAATTGAATCTTCTCTAGATGCATTTAGCAAACTATCTTGTATAAAAAACGCATCCGTTTTTACTTGTAAAGAATCTATTTTATCCGCCTCGATTTCACCGGTTAAAATAGGTTGTAATGCTTTTGTGTAATTTTGCATAACAACTAATTTTCTTTTTAAAGAATCCGTTTTAAATGCTAATTTTGTTGCTTTAATTTTTAAATCTGTAGATGAATAACCAGGTATATATTCTTTTATAGGGGTAAATGTAATAAAAAAGGTAGTAACTAAAATTAATAAAAAAGACAACAAACCTCCCAAAACAAATACATTTAAAAGAGATAATTTTAATGAAAATCGTTCTTCGAATGTGTTTTCATTTAAAACTACTAATCTGTACTTATCAGTTAGTTTTTGCTTTAATTTTCCTTTTTTTTTCTTTTTATTATCCACAAAGTGTGTTTTGAGTGTTGTATAAATACAACGTAAAAATAGCGAAACTATTTTTTATAAAAATTCATTTCATCTATGTATTCCCAAACTTCTTTACTTAACATAGGTTTAATGTTCTTTTTGTCTTTAATACCATTTCTAATCATTGTAGAAGAAATTTGCACAATTGGTGCATCAACTAAATGAATTTTAGAGTGATTTTTAAATTGATGCTCTACTTTACCTTCTGCAATTCTTGGATATACATATATATGATGATGTTCTAAAATAGTTTCATAATTTTTCCATTTATGAAAACTCTTTAAATTATCTTCTCCCATAATCAAACAAAATTCCTTGTTTGGGTATCTATCAGAAATATGTGCTAATGTAAAAACTGTATAATTAGGTTGTGGTAATTTAAATTCAATATCTGAAGGGTTTATTTTTGGATATCTCTCTGTTGCTCTATAAACCAATTCGAACCTATGATGATTTTCTAATAAAGAGTTTTTCTTTTTAAACGGATTATGAGGTGTAACAACCATCCAAATTTCATCTAAATCTGAATTTTCTACCATGTGATTTGCAATAATTAAATGCCCAACATGAATTGGATTGAAAGTACCAAAGTATAAACCTATTTTCATAATTATGCTTTTAGTTTATGGTTTTGGGTTTAATTCCAAAAAATCACTTACTAATTCTTCTGCTTCTTTTAAAGCATCTTCTAAAATATAATTTTTAATAATTTTATCAAACTGAGGTGCTGTAGCTAACTCTACTGAAGCTTTTGCAATTCTCATATTAATTTTATCTTCACTTTCTGTAGAACGCTTTTTTAAACGGATTTTTAACTCATCTACACTTGGTGGTTTTACAAAAACAGACAATGTTTCATTTGGAAATTTCTTTTTAATACGCAAACCTCCTACTACATCAATATCAAAAATAACGTGTTTTTTTAATGCCCAAATACGCTCTACTTCTGTTTTTAAAGTTCCGTAAAAGTTATCTCTATAGACTTCTTCCCATTCTAGAAACTTATCATTTTTAATATTATTTTTAAACTCTTTTAAATCGATAAAATAATAATCTTCTCCATCTTTTTCAAAACCTCTAGGTTCTCTAGAAGTAGCAGATATTGAAAACTCTAAATTAAAATTTTCTTGTTTTAATAAATGACGTACAATGGTGGTTTTACCTGAACCTGAAGGTGCTGAAAACACAAATAATTTTCCTTTAAAATCTGACATAGATTTTCTAATTTTTGTTATTCTGTATTTATATTCAGAATATATTGTATTAATAATGATAAGCTAAGCTATTTATTCTGCTTGTTTTAAAATTTATTTAAAGTACATTTAAAATTTGCTCTTTAATTTGTTCTAATTCATTTTTCATTTGAATAACAGCTTTTTGCATTGGAGCAAAATTTGCTTTAGAACCTGTAGTATTTATTTCTCTACCCATTTCTTGTACAATGAATCCTAGTTTTTTTCCATTAGAATCTGGTGTTTCTAAAGTTTGCAAGAAATAATCTAAATGATTAGATAAACGCACTTTTTCTTCATTAATATCTAGTTTTTCTAGATAATAAATCAGTTCTTGTTCAAACCTATTTTGATCTGTATCAACCTTTAAATCGTCAATTGCTTTTTGCAAACGAGCTTTTACATTTTCTATTCTATCTGCATCATAAGAATATACCTCTTCTAAAAACTTTCTAATATTGGCAACTCTCTCTCTAAAATCTATTTCTAAAGAAGCAGCTTCATCAATTCTATATTGTACTATTTCTTTAATAGCAACATCAATATTTTCATTAATTAAATTCCACTCATTTTCATCTAACTCTTCTCTTTCTGTTTTTAATGCATCTGGCATATTAATAGCCATTTTTAATAGCGATACATCATCAGAAGAACCAGTTTGCACAACGTTTCTTAACTGTTGCATATATTCTTTTACAACTCCGTGATTTATAGTTGTTGATGTTTCATCTGCAGTCATTTCAACAAAAATTGAGAAATCTACTTTTCCTCTTACCAATGAACTTGCAAGCTTTTTACGAACCGACAATTCCTTTTCTTTATAGTAAGAAGGAATTCGAACATTTAAATCTAAATTTTTACTATTTAGAGATTTAATTTCTATAGTTACTTTTTTTGTTGGTAGTTGTAATACAGATTTTCCGTAACCTGTCATAGATTGAATCATACAATCGCTGTTTTAAATGAATGGCAAAGATAAGTTTTATTTGCTTGAATCTTCTACTTGTTTGGTAACCAGATAAACTCCCAAAAAGATGAGTAAAGTTGCACAAATTTTTACAAGGTTTAAAGAGTCGCTACCAACAATTAATGCATAAATAGTTGCAATTACTGGTTGCAAATAAATAAAAACACTTACTGTCGTTGGTTTTAATTTAGATAAACCATAGAGGTTAAAAAGATAAGTAATACAAGACGTAAAAACAATTACAAATCCAATATCCCAATAGATATTAGATGGCATATCTTGCCAATTAACTTCCATTAACTCATTATAACCAAAGGGTACAGTAAAAATTAGCCCTAACAAATACAACCATTTTACAAGAAATATTGGATGGTATTTTTCTATTAAGTTTTTAGAGATTACTAGATACAAACCGTATGATGTAGCGTTTACAAAAACCAAAAAATTTCCCCAATTACTATTTGTTGCATTCGTAATAGAAGCACTACCGTAAGTAATTAATAAAATTGCACCAATTAAACCTATAAATATACCTAAAGCTCTTTGTTTACCAATTGGTTTTCTAATTAGTATGCTAGAAAAAACTAACACCATTATAGGAGAAGTAACCATCATTACAGATGCACTTATGGGTGTAGTTAAACTTAAACCTTTAAAAAAAGAAAGCATATTTAATCCTACACCAAAAAAAGAGGCTAATAATAATGTTTTATAATCAGATTTTGCAATTTTTTGAAACTTTACAAACAAACCAAGTATCCAAAAAATAGTTGTTGCACCAATAACTCTTAAAAGAATAAAACCAAATGGCTTTACATATAAAGGCATAACTTCTTTTGCAATTGTATAGTTAACACCGTAAATTAAAGTAGCTATTGAAACGGCAATTAGTGCGAGTGTTCTTTTATTTATTTTCAAAACTATAATTCTAAAATTAAGCTACAAAGTTGATGATAAATTTTAAATTATTGCACAAAAAAAAGAGTTTCAATACAATTGAAACTCTTATAACTCGTTAGCCAAAATTTTGGTTAGTCTACTAAAGGTGGTATTCTTAAAACCTGACCTGGATAAATTTTATCTGGGTGACTTAACATAGGTTTGTTTGCCTCAAAAATTACAGGATACTTCATAGCATTCCCATAATAATTTTTAGCTATTTTACCTAACGTGTCTCCACTTTCTACGGTATGAAATTGTGCCATTTCTGCTTCTTCAATAACTTCTACTTCTGCAACCGTTAAGTTGTCTTCTACAGATGCAACACCGTTTGTGTTACCAGATACTAGAACTACTTTTTCTTTGGTTGCTAAATCTGCAGCTTCACCCCAAAGTTTTACTGCATCATCAGCTACTTCTATAGATAAATCTGCAACTTCTAAACCATGAGAAACGATAGCTTCTCTTAATTGCGCAGATTTTTCTGCATTTTCTTCTTCTACTGTTTTACCAATTCCAAAAACTTTGGCTCCAGCATTTTTAATGAATGAAAAAATTCCCATTTCTTTTTTAAATTTATTAATTAATAATTCAACTTTTTGTTAGTTGCAAGATACAAATTTTATAATATTACATTTGTTATTATATTTTGATACAATGAAAATACACCACATAGGAGAAAATAATTCTGTTTTAAATACTTTTATTTCAGAAATTAGAGATCAAAAAATTCAAAAAGATTCTTTACGTTTTAGAAGAAATATAGAAAGAATTGGCGAAATATTAAGCTACGAATTAAGTAAAAACCTTTCTTATTTTGGAGTGAACATAGAAACTCCCTTAGGTAAAAAGAAAGTACAATTGCCATACAACGATTTGGTTTTATGCTCTATTTTAAGAGCAGGTTTACCTCTACATCAAGGATTATTAAATTATTTTGACAAAGCAGAGAACGCATTTATTTCTGCATATAGACATCATCCTAAAAAAGATGAAGAATTTGAAATTGTAGTAGAGTATTTTGCATCGCCAGAAATTAAAAACAAAACATTATTGTTAGCAGACCCAATGTTGGCAACCGGCCAATCTTTAGTGGCTGTATACGAAGCTATAAAAAAACAAGGAATACCAAAAGAAATACATATTGTTGTAGTAATTGCTTCTAGAGAAGGTGTAAATTTTATTGAAAAATATTTTCCTGAAAACACCCATTTATGGATAGCTGCTATTGATGAAAAACTAAATAGCAAAGGCTACATTGTTCCTGGCTTAGGAGATGCTGGCGATTTAGCTTTTGGAGAAAAATTATAGAAAAAACCGAAGAAAAATAGCTCCAAATAGAAAACTATACAAGACTATATTTTTAATAAGTGCCTTTTTTATTAACTCGATGCCGTTAGCAATAATAATGGAAACTGGAATTATTATAAAAACAAGTTCAGAACCATTTCTTGCAGGCAGTAATAACAAAAACAAGGTTACAATTGCAAAATTAGCTATTAATAAATACCAACTTTTTCTAAATGTGTTATTAACTGCAATTGTTGCTATAGATTTAATTACAATAGAAAACAATGAAACCGTAAAAATACTTGCAAAAAGCCAAATGTATTTAGGGCTTTTATAAAACAATAAGTCTATATTAAAACTATAATTAAAAAGCGCTGTAAATAATTCTGTCTTATCAAGACAAAAGAGATAAGAAAAGTATAGAAAAAGGGGAGAAACAAACCCAATTATTGGGGTAAACAATGTGTGTATAGTTATTTTTTGGTGCGCATAAACTCCAATAAATATAATAATTAAAAACAGGATTGAAAGCGGCTCTAGAATAAATAAAACTCCAAGCCAAAACCCACTATCAAATAATTTTTGCAACACGTTCTTAGAAGTACGTAAACTATACATTTTTCTTAAAAAAAGTAAATAAATAATTACTAAAATTAAGTTTTGATAACTTAAAAGTTCTGGCAACACACAAATTATTAAAAGTGTGAATAAATAATAGGCATAAGAATTATCAAAAGTTAATTTATTTTTACTTAAAATAAAATTGTAAAAGAAAAAAACAGCTAGAAAAAACAATAGTAAAATTGTACTTTCTAAAAGTTTATCCAGCGTAAAACCATTGTTAAAAACAATAAAAAAAACACTTACTGAATAGCAAATAAAAAAGAAAACCAATAAACCTATAAAATTGATTGGTTTTGATTTGTTTAAAAAATTGGCTAGCATTGTTTCTTTTGTTATTTTTGCAGCGTAAAGATAATTAAGTTATGATAGCAAGCAATATTTTTAGATGGATTGGTAGTTTATTTACAGATTTCTTATTCGTGCCATTTAAGTGGTTACGTTTAGAAGTTGCCACAGAACTTACAGGATGGTGGACTTCGAATGCAGTAAATTGGATTTTTATGGTAGTTCTTTTAGTATTATTTGCATATTGGATGAAAGAATCTGCAAAGTTCTTAAAAGAAGGAACAGAAGATAGAGCTTAATTTATACTGTGGGAAGCAAAAACAAATTAAAACGTTTCAAAGAAAATGAAACTTTTAACAATGTAATTCAGCCAACGAGAGAAGAAGTAGTTACTAATTTCTCTTTAAAAGGAAAATGGAATACTTTTTTTAAAAACGATAACCCTATTGTTTTAGAACTAGGTTGTGGTAAAGGTGAATACACTATAGCTTTAGCACAAAAAAACCCTGGTAAAAATTTTATTGGTATCGATATAAAAGGTGCTCGTTTTTGGAGAGGAGCAAAAACTGCTATAGAAGAAAATCTAGATAATGTAGCCTTTGTAAGAACTCAAATTGAGTTAGTCGATTTTATTTTTGCAGAAAATGAAGTTTCTGAAATTTGGATTACGTTCCCAGATCCTCAAATAAAATTTCAGCGTACTAAACATAGAATGACGAATTCTAGTTTCATGAAAAAATACCATCATATACTAAATGATGAAGGTATAATGAATCTAAAAACAGATTCTGAATTTATGCATGGTTACACTTTAGGTTTATTACATGGAGAAGGTCATGAAATTTTATACGCAAACCACACTGTATATAAAAATGAAGGAGCTCCTAAAGAAGTTACTTCTACACAAACTTTTTACGAAAAACAGTATTTAGAAGTAAACAAACCAATTACATATATTCGTTTTAAGTTAAACTACTAGTTTTTAACTTTTCATAACAATGTTGTATAGGTAATTTAAAAGTCTCAATATTATAAAGCTAAATTCTCTATCTTCACAAAGTGAAAGAATCTGATAATTTTTTTGATAAAGTTTATAATGTTACACGCTTAATACCGTTAGGCAAAGTAACAAGCTATGGAGCAATTGCAACCTATTTAGGAGCAGCAAGATCTGCAAGAATGGTAGGTTGGGCAATGAATAAAGCACATAATCTAAACGATGTTCCTGCACATAGAGTTGTTAATAGAAAGGGCTTACTAACTGGTAAGCACCATTTTGATGGCACTAATTTAATGCAACAATTACTAGAAAACGAAGGAATCATTGTTATTGATAATCAAATTCAAGATTTAGAAAAAGTTTTTTGGAACCCTTCGGAAAACTTACCATAATAGAGTAATACTTTTTATATCAATTAGAATAAAAACACACTCATAAACTACACTTATCAATCAATAAATAATCGTAATCTAATCACTTTATTTTCTTATAAGATAACTGTATCTTTGTAATCAAGATTAAATAAAAATAAAGCTTTAAAAGTTTAGGTGTTTAACATCTAGCTCTAAAAGTGAAAGACTAAAAGATGAGTTTTACAAAACAAGATATATACAAAGCATTAGAAACTATTACTGCTCCTGGAGAAGGAAAAAGCTTAATAGAAAACAAAAATGTTACAAACGTGGTAATTTTTGGTAATGAAGTAAATGTTGATGTTACAATTAGCAACCCTACATTGCAAGCTAAAAAGAAAATTGAGTCTGAGATTACGAAAGTAATTAAGACAAATGTTGATGAAAGTATTCAAGTAAAAATTAACTTAACTGTAGAAAAAGCTGCACCAAAAAAAGACCCAAATATAATTAGAGGAAAAGAGATTCCGAATATTAAAAACATTATTGCCATTGCATCTGGTAAAGGTGGTGTTGGTAAGTCTACAATTACTGCAAATACAGCTATTTCATTAGCCAAAATGGGCTTTAATGTTGGTGTTTTAGATGCAGATGTTTATGGACCATCACAACACATTATGTTTGATGTAGAGAAAGCAAAACCGCTTTCTGTAAATGTAGAAGGAAGATCTAAAATGAAACCTGTAGAAAACTATGGAGTTAAATTATTGTCTTTAGGTTTCTTTACAAACCCAGATCAAGCAGTTATTTGGCGTGGACCAATGGCTTCTAAAGCATTAAATCAATTAATTTTTGATGCAGATTGGGGAGAATTAGATTTTTTATTGATCGATTTACCTCCGGGAACTGGTGATGTACATTTATCAATTGTACAAGCTTTACCAATAAACGGAGCTGTAGTAGTTAGTACACCGCAAAACATTGCTTTAGCAGATGCTAAAAAAGGAGTTGCAATGTTTCAACAAGATAGCATTAAAGTACCCGTTTTAGGAATCATAGAAAATATGGCCTATTTTACACCAGAAGAATTACCAGATAATAAATATTATATTTTTGGAAAAGATGGTGCAAAAAACTTAGCAGAAGATATTAAAACTAAATTTTTAGGAGAAATACCTTTAGTACAAAGTATTAGAGAAGCAGGCGATGTTGGTCATCCTGTTGCATTACAAAACGGAACTGTTTTAGAAAAATCTTTTAATGAAATTACAAAAGAGATGGTTTCGCAGTTATTAAAAAGAAATGAAAATTTACCACCTACAGAAGTTGTAAGAATTACTACAATGAGTGGATGTAGCACAAAATAAACTAGATTTATGACAGCACAAGAAACATTAGAAAATGTAGAAAAAGCGTTAGATGAAATTCGTCCGTTTTTAATAAGCGATGGTGGTAACATCAAGCTTTTATCTGTAGAAAACTCTGTAGTAAAAGTACAATTAGAAGGCGCTTGCAATGGTTGTTCTGTAAACCAAATGACTTTAAAAAATGGTGTAGAAGCAACAATTAAAAAATATGCGCCACAAATAGAAGAAGTAGTAAACGTTGGTTAAACAGATTTAAATATTTTTTTACGTTACCTAAAAAGGTCGGGGTTTTTGCACTGCCTTTTTTTACATAAAAAAAGTAAAAAAGAGCTAAAACAAGAGCTTCAATACCTAAGGAAATCTACAATACATAAAATAGCCTCACAAACTAAAATTTGTGAGGTTTCTTCTTTTTAAACAAACCTTTAAGAGCTTTATACCAGTTCGTTAAAATAGAACACCTCTATTTATAGAAAATAGTTGCTTTCCTTTTTGTATATTTGTAAAACAACGAAAACGATTGAAATGTTTGCAGACTTATTAGCACACTTAAAATTTTTAATGAAACGTAACCCAGAGTGATTTCTATTATTCTTGCTTACAGCAAAACCTACATCTCTAAATTTTAACTATTAGTATTTAGGTTTTAATCATTTAGTTTTTTTAACTATTCAATCTTAAAATTATGCCTTTTTATCATAAATTAGGGACAATTCCACCCAAAAGACACACACAATTTCGTAAAAAAAACGGTAGTTTATATTACGAACAACTGTTTGGTACTATTGGTTTCGACGGAATGTCTACCAACTCATATCACGAGCACAGACCTACAATGGTCAAAGAAATTAGAAAGCAATATTCTGTAAAACCGAAAATTGCAAAAGCAAATAATATTCAATCTTATCGCTTTAGAGGTTTTCAAGTTAAACCAGAAGACGATTATTTAGAAAGTAGAAAAATTGTTCTAACAAATTCTGATTGTAATATTATTTTATCAGCACCCAAAAAATCTACAACAGAATATTTTTATAAAAATACAGATGCAGATGAGGTAATTTTTATCCATAAAGGAACAGGGAAATTAAGGACACATCTAGGAAATATCAATTTTAAATACGGAGATTATTTAGTAATTCCGCGCGGAATTATATACAAACTAGACTTCGATGATGAAAATAACAGGTTGTTTATTGTAGAATCTTACAGTCCTGTTTACACACCAAAACGTTACAGAAATTGGTTTGGACAATTATTAGAACATTCGCCATTTTGTGAACGCGATTTAAGAAGACCAGAAGAATTAGAAACCTATAATGAGTTAGGAGATTTTCTTATCAAAGTAAAAAAACAAGGCGAAATTATAGAAATGGTTTATGCTTCCCATCCTTTTGATGTGGTTGGTTATGATGGTTATAATTTTCCGTATGCATTTTCAATTCACGATTTCGAGCCAATAACTGGTCGTGTTCATCAACCACCACCAGTACATCAAACTTTTGAAACAAATACTTTTGTAATCTGTTCATTCGTTCCAAGATTATACGATTATCATCCAAATGCAATTCCAGCACCCTACAATCACAGCAATATAGATTCAGACGAGGTTTTGTATTATGTAGATGGCGATTTTATGAGTAGAAATGATATAGATCAAGGTCATATTTCTTTACATCCAGCAGGAATTCCTCATGGTCCACATCCAGGAACTACAGAAAAAAGTATCGGTAAAACTAAAACCGAAGAGCTGGCAGTTATGGTAGACACTTTTAAACCCTTAATGGTTACAGAAGAAGCTATGAAAATTGCCGATGAAGATTATTATAAATCTTGGTTAGAGTAATATAATTTTAAGAAGCTATTTCCTGCTTTCCGTTATATCTTTTTGTAAAAAACAAAAAGGATGTCACTTCAATCAGGGCTAAAAATATTTGCAAGCATATTGCATAAACAAAATACTAAAATCATCTAAAGATGGCAAAAGAAATAAAATCAGTAAACTACGGTTTAGAAAAAATATTTGAAGGAGCACAAGATTTCCTTCCACTTTTAGGAACAGATTATGTAGAGTTTTACGTTGGTAACGCAAAACAAGCAGCACACTTTTACAAAACAGCATTTGGTTTTCAATCACACGCTTATCGTGGATTAGAAACAGGGTCTAAAGATTCTGTAAGTTATGTCTTAACACAAGACAAAATTAAAATAATGCTAACTACACCATTAAATAGCAAATCGCCAATAAACGACCATATTGTAAAACATGGAGATGGAGTAAAAATTGTAGCACTTTGGGTAGAAGATGCAAAAAAAGCGTATAAAGAAACAACGTCACGTGGAGCAAAGTCTTACATGGAACCAACTGTAGAAACAGATGAACATGGAGAAGTTGTAAGAGCAGGAATTTACACGTACGGAGAAACAGTACATATGTTTGTAGAGCGTAAAAACTATAATGGAGCATTTTTACCAGGCTTCAAAAAATGGGAATCAGATTACAATCCACCAACATCAGGTTTAAAATACATAGATCATATGGTTGGTAATGTTGGCTGGAATCAAATGAACAAATGGGTAAAATTTTACGAAGACGTTATGGGTTTTGTTAATTTTTTATCTTTTGATGATAAGCAAATTCATACAGAATATTCAGCATTAATGAGTAAAGTAATGTCTAATGGAAATGGTAGAATTAAGTTTCCAATAAATGAACCTGCAGAAGGTAAAAAACGTTCACAAATAGAGGAATATTTAGATTTTTACGAAGGTGCAGGCGTGCAACATATTGCAATGGCTACAGACGATATTATTAAAACAGTTTCGCAATTAAAAGCAAACGGAATTGAATTCTTATCAACACCGCCGGATGAATATTATAAATCTGTACCGGGAAGATTAGAAGAATATAGTCATGAATTAAGAGAAGATATCGAAACTTTAAAAGGTTTAGGGATTATGATTGATGCAGATGAAGAAGGCTATTTATTACAAATTTTCACAAAACCTATAGAAGACAGACCAACTTTATTCTTTGAAATAATTCAAAGAATGGGTGCAAGAGGTTTTGGAGCAGGAAACTTTAAAGCATTGTTTGAATCTATAGAAAGAGAACAACAAAAAAGAGGAACACTTTAATAAATTTAAAGGTTTCTAAAACCTTATAGGAGAAAAAAGAAGAACAAAGAGAAACTATTTTATCTTTGTTCTTTTTTTATACCATCAAATCAAATAATGAATAGAGACGAAATTCTTAAAGCTATTGAAGAAAAGTACGATAAATTAGGCGTTCCTGTAGATGCAATGTTAGAAGGTTTACTTTGGAGTACACCAATTACTTATTGGGATTATATTCAAACAGATGCTCTTTTAGGTTTGCAAACACCAAGAACAACCCAACCTGATGAAATGGTTTTTATCATGTATCATCAAGTAAACGAATTATTATTTAAAATGATTTTGTGGGAAATTGACCAGGTTGCAAAAACTGTTGATGTTACTGCAGAAAAATTCTCGATGCATTTAATGCGAATAAGCAGGTATTTTGATATGCTATGTAGTTCATTTTCTGTTATGGCAGACGGTATGGAACGTGAACAATATTTAAAATTTAGAAATACATTAACACCTGCAAGTGGTTTTCAAAGTGCTCAATATCGTAAAATTGAATTTGCATCAACAGAATTAATTAATTTGATAGATCATCGCTATAGAGACTCTATAGATAGAAACTCATCATTTAAAAACGCTTACGACAACTTATATTGGCAAGCAGCAGGTGTAAATCATAAAACAGGTAAAAAATCTACTCTTATAAAATTATTTGATAAAAAATACGTAGGTGATTTTATCGATTTTATGGAAGATTATAATGACATTAATTTATCTAAAAAATTTAAACAATTACCCGAAGATGTTCAATTAGACTCAGAACTTATTAAAGCAATGCGTCATTATGATTATACAGTAAATGTAAAATGGGTTATGGCTCATTATAATGCAGCTGGTAAATATTTAGGCGGTGGAGATAAAGACTTAGAAGCAACTGGTGGAAGTAGTTGGCGTAAATACATGCATCCAAAATATCAACGAAGAATTTTTTACCCATATTTATGGAGCGAAGAGGAATTGAAGAACTGGGGAACATTTTAAAATTTATTTTTTTTACTAAAAAAACATAATCTTCTCTTAAAAAGTAGTTTACAAAACACTTAAAATGACTTTTTTTGTTTTTGGAACAGTAATTGTCATTACTTTTTTATAAGTTTGATATTTATGAAAAAGTATACTTTATTATTTTTTACGTTATTTTTTTTAACAATAACATCTAGTCAAGAAAAAAAAACTGCTTTTAAAAGCGGAGAATCTCTTCGTTATAAAATGAGTTATAGTGGTTTTTTAAGAGCTGGAACTGCAGTTTTAGAAGTTAACGAAACAGAGCTTAACGGAAAAAAAGTGTTTCACACTAAAGGAACTGGTTGGACTTCTGGAATGATTAAATGGTTTTTTGAAGTTGATGATTTATATGAATCATATTTTGACAAAGACACCATTAAGCCATATGTTTTTAAGCGTAAAATTAATGAAGGCGGTTACAAAAAACATAGAATAACTAACTTTAACTATGTTTCAAAAAAAGCATATATACAAGATTTTACATTACAAAAAGATACATCTGTAGCGTTTAATAGCGTACAAGATATGATGTCTTCATTTTACTATTTAAGAAATATAGAAACAAAGCATCTAAAAAAAGGTGATGAAGTAAATTTAGACATGTTTATGGATTCTCAAGTCTATCCATTTAAACTTCGTTTTTTAGGAAAGCAAATCTTAAAAACAAAATTCGGAAAAGTAAATTCTCTAATATTTAGGCCATTAGTGCAATCTGGTAGAATTTTTAAAGCACAAGAAAGTGTTACCATTTGGATTACTGATGATGCAAACAAAATTCCAATTAAAATGATGGCTTCTTTATCTGTTGGCTCTTTAAGAGCAGAACTAGAATCTTATAAAGGTTTAGCAAATCCTTTTCAAAAAATTTAATTGCTAGTAACGAAACCGTTTTATTAACTTCTAATATTAGTTTATAAATAAAGCAATTTTATTTGTATTTTTGAAACCTATCCTTTAGAATACGTTTCTTGAAAAAAATAACAATTATACTAGTCCTTATTTTGTCGTTTTCCTCTTGTAAAAAAGAAGAATCAAAACCAATTATTAAGATTGAAGAACCAAAACCAGAAATGAAATTTGGTTATGAAATTGATAACTATAAAGTAATCCAAGACACTATTAAAAGTGGAGAAAGTTTTGGTGCTATTTTAGATAGACATCATGTTAATTATCCTAAAATATTAGAAATTGCATCTACAATAAAAGAAACTTTTGATGTTAGAAGAGTTAGGGCAGGAAAACCTTACACCATTTTAGCAAGTAAAGATTCTTTAGAAGAAGCACAAATTTTTATTTACAAACACGATAAAATTAATGCTACAATTGTAGATTTTAAAGACTCTATTATTGACGCCTCTCTTTTTAAAAAACCTATTAAAGTTTTAGAAAAAGAAATAAACGGTGTGATAAACTCAAGTCTTTCTGTAACAATGGATAGTCTAGGCTTAAAACCTAATTTAACGTATACTATTGCAGATATTTACGCATGGACACTAGATTTTTATGCACTTCAAAAAGGAGATTCTTTTAAATTCGTTTATGAAGAGAAATTTATTGATGACACAATATTTGCTGGTTACGGAAAAGTAAAATCTGCAGTTTTTAAACATAAAGGAAAAGATTTATATGCCTTTCGATTTATTGCAGATTCTGTTATGGGAATTCCTGAATTTTATGACGAAAAGGGTAAAATGTTACGTAGTCAGTTTTTAAAAGCACCAATAAAATTCCAATATAGAATTTCTTCTAGATATGATTTAAACAGAAGAATTAAATATTATGGCTATAAAGTAAAACCTCATTTTGGAACCGACTTTGCTGCTAGAATTGGAACTCCAATTATTGCCACAGCAAGCGGAACTGTTATAGAGTCTACTAGAAGAGGTGGTAACGGTAAATTTGTAAAAATCAAACACAACAGCACCTACTCTACTCAATACCTGCATATGCAAAAGCAAAAGGTAAAAAAAGGGCAATATGTAAAACAGGGAGATGTAATTGGTTGGGTTGGTATGACAGGAAATTCTGGAGGACCACATGTTTGTTATCGTTTTTGGAAATACGGTAAACAAGTAGATCCTTTAAGAGAAAAATTACCTGCAGCAAAGCCTATGAAAGAAGAAGTAAAACCACGGTTTTACAAATACATAAAACCTTTAAAACACCAATTAGATTACCAAAGAATTCAAGTAAGAGAACCAGAGATAGCAACAGAAACTATTACACAAAAATAAAAAATGGCTAAACAAAACATCAATCCAACTAAGACTGCTTCGTGGCAAAAATTAACAAATCATTTTAATGATATTAAAGATATCAACATAAAAGATTTAGCAAAAGAAGAAAACAGAAAAGATGATTTTTCTATTGAATTTGATGATTTACTTGTAGATTTTTCGAAAAATAGGATTACTAAAGAAACATTAGAACTTTTAGTAGAATTAGCAAAAGAAGTTGATTTAAAATCAGCTATTGAAAGTCAATATTCTGGTGAAGAAATTAATGTAACAGAAGGGAGAGCTGTATTACACACAGCACTTAGAAGTACTTCTGATGAACCTGTTTTAATTGACGGAAAAAATATTAAGCCGCAAATACAATCTGCATTAAGAAAAATTAGAAGTTTTAGTAATAAAGTTATTTCTGGAAAATGGAAAGGATACACAGGAAAAGCAATAACAGATATTGTAAACATTGGTATTGGAGGATCTGATCTTGGACCAGATATGATAGTAGAATCTTTACAATTTTACAAAAATCAATTAAACACCCACTTTGTTTCTAATATTGATGGAGATCATGTATCTGAAATTATAAAAAGATTAAACCCAGAAACTACTTTGTTTGTTATTGTTTCTAAAACATTTACGACACAAGAAACTATTAGTAATGCAGAAACTATTAAAAACTGGTTTTTAAAATCTGCTACAATATTTGATATTCCAAAACATTTTGTGGCAGTTTCTACGAACTTAGAAGCAGTTGATAATTTTGGAATTGACAAAAACAACGTTTTCCCTATGTGGAATTGGGTTGGAGGTCGTTTTTCTTTATGGTCTGCAGTAGGTTTATCAATTAGTCTATCTGTTGGTTTTGATAACTACAAAGCATTATTAGAAGGGGCAGAAGAAATGGATTTGCATTACAAAAACACAGATTTTGATAAAAACATTCCAGTAATTTTAGCATTAATAAGTATTTGGTATAATAATTTTTATTTAGCAGAAACAGAAGCTGTCCTTCCATATTCTCAATATTTAAAGAAACTACCAGATTATTTACAACAAGCTGTTATGGAAAGTAACGGAAAAGGTGTTGATAGAAATGGAGATAAGGTAGATTACCAAACAGGTACTATAGTTTGGGGAAGCACAGGTACAAATATGCAACATGCATTTATGCAATTAGTACATCAAGGTACAAAGTTAATTCCAGCAGATTTTATTGGTTATAAAGAATCATTATATGGCTTAACTGATCATCATAAAAAATTAATGGCTAATTATTACGGACAAATGGAAGCTTTAGCTTTTGGTAAAACAAAAGAAGAAGTTCATTTAGAATTAAAGTTCTCTGGTGATGAGGATAAAATAAATCAACTTTTACCATTTAAGGTTTTTGAAGGAAACAGACCAAGTAACGCTATTCTTTTTGATAAGCTAACACCTAGATCTTTAGGTAAGCTCGTTGCCTTATATGAACACAAAATATATACCCAAGGTATCCTATGGAATATCTATAGTTATGATCAATTTGGAGTTGAGCTAGGAAAAGAACTTGCAAAAAAATTATTGAAAAATCAATAAATAAATATTTGAGATTAACATATAATCATTTATTTAATCAAAAAATGATTATATGTTAATAAATGTGTTAATATTTAACACTCTGATTAATAGAGAACAAAACACCATTTAGTTATCTTTAGGAGTCTTAATTTTTTGTTAAAGCTTAACATTAAATTAACATTACAAATCTGTAAAAGCAAGACTTTTGCAGAACATTCAAATTAATTCAAATTAATTCAAATTAAACAATGAGAAATTTTAAAAACTTATTATTTGTAGCTTTATTCTTTGTATCAGCTACTGTATTAGGACAAACTAAAATTACAGGAACAATCGTTGATGAAACAAATCAATCTTTGCCTGGAGCTAGTGTTTTAGAAAAAGGCACTACAAACGGAACAGATACTGACTTTGATGGAAAGTTTTCTTTAAAAACTAACTCAAACTCTGGTACAATTGTAATCTCTTTTATAGGTTACAAAACTAAAGAAGTTGCTTTTTCTTCTTCAAGAAAAAACATTGGAACCATCCAATTAGTAGAAGACGCTACTTTAGATGAGGTTGTAATTACAGCTACTTCATTTGCTATTGATAGAAAAACACCTGTTGCTGTTTCTACTATTAAATCTGCAGATATCGAAAGAAAACTAGGAACTCAAGAATTTCCTGAAGTTTTAAAATCTACTCCTGGAGTATATGCTACAAAATCTGGTGGTGGTTTTGGAGACGGTCGTATTAACTTACGTGGTTTTGATTCTGAAAACGTTGCAGTTATGATTAATGGTGTACCTGTTAATGATATGGAAAACGGTAGAGTATACTGGTCTAACTGGGCAGGTTTATCAGATGTAACATCTGCTATGCAAGTTCAAAGAGGTTTAGGAGCTTCTAAAGTTGCTGTACCTTCTATTGGTGGTACAATTAATATTTTATCTAAATCTTCTGATGTTAAAAAAGGTGGAAACGTAATAGCTTCTACTGGTAATAATGGATACCAAAAATATGGTTTTACATTATCTACAGGATTAATGGATAATGGTTTTGCTTCAACTGTTTCTTTTTCTAAAACATCTGGAGAAGGATATGTAGACGGAACTCAATTTGATGGTTTCAACTATTTTGTAAACTTTTCTAAAGAAATAAATGACAATCATAAATTATCATTTACAACTTTCGGATCACCACAAAGACACGGTCAAAGACAAAACAGAAGCACAATAGCTACTTATAGAAATGCTGAGTCTGGAATTCGTTTTAACCCAGATTGGGGATACAAAAACGGACAAGTAACTCATATAGAAGACAACTTCTACCATAAATCTCAAACATCTTTAAATCACTATTGGACTATTAGTGATGCTACTTCTTTATCTACTGCTGTATATGTATCTTTTGGTACTGGTGGTGGTGGTGGTACTGCTGGTTCTAATACAGAATTATTTAAAACTAGATTAGGTGGTTCTGACCAACCAGTAGATTTAGATAATATAGTTGAAATTAATAGAGCTAATGGTGCATTAGGTTCTGAAGCAATTTTAAGAGCTTCTAGAAACGATCACGAATGGTATGGTGTTTTATCTACTTTTAAAACAGAACTTACAGACAACTTTAATTTAATTGCTGGTGTAGACTGGAGAACTTATACAGGTAAACACTTTAGAGAAGTGACAGATTTATTAGGTGGTGAATATTATTTAGATGATTCTGATGTAAATAACCCAAATGCTGCTTTAAGTGTAGGAGATAAATTTTCTTATAACAACGATGGTAATGTTGGTTGGTTAGGTTTCTTTGGTCAATTAGAATATGACGGAGATGATTTTAACGCTTTTGTTTCAACATCTTTCCAGAATACATCTTACCAAAGAGTAGATTATTTTCAATATGCACCAACAAGTGATTTAAGAACTTCTGACAAATACAATTTTCAAGGATATAGTATTAAAGGGGGAGCTAATTATATTTTAGATGATCAAAACAATGTTTTTGCTAACATAGGTTACTTCGAAAGACCAGCTAATTTTGATGCTGTTTTTACAAACTTTGATAACGAAGAGATTAATCCTGATGCAGAAAATCAAAAGATTTTTAGTATGGAACTAGGATACGGTTTAAGAGGCGAAAAATTTGCTGCTAACGTAAACTTATATAGAACTCAATGGAAAGATAGAACTTTTACAGAAAGTATACCTAACCAAACTGCTGGACAAGATGATTATACTGCAAACATTTTAGGTGTAAACGCAATTCACCAAGGTATAGAATTTGATTTCACATACAAACCTTCTAATGCTTTAAACTTTACAGGTATGTTATCTTTAGGAGATTGGAAATGGGATAATGACATTTTAGATACACCAATCTTTGATGGAGACCAAAACCAAGTTGCAACTGTAGATTTATTAATTAAAGACTTAAAAGTTGCAGATGCTGCTCAAACAACTGCTGCACTAGGTATGTTATATAAATTCTGGGATAAAACAAGTATAACTGTAGATTATAACTATTTCGCTAACTTATACTCTGATTTTGATATCTTAGGAAGTGCAAATATTACAGAAACTGGAGATGTTAAACAACCAAGTGTAAGACCAGGTGATACTTGGAAAGCACCAAACTATAGTACTTTCGATGCAAGTTTACGTCACGGATTTACTTTAGGAGAATTTGACACAACTCTTACAGCTCGTGTAAACAATGTGTTTAACACAGAATATATAGCTGATGCTTTAGATGCAAGTGACCCATTAGTATGGTTTGGTTACGGTAGAACATTTAGTTTAAGTGCAAAAATTAAATTTTAAAAAAACTTTTAAAAACTTTTAAAAATGAAAAAAATATTTTATTCTTTCGCAATCCTTACATTGTTGTTTACTTCGTGTAACCCAATGGAAGATATTTATGAAGAGGTTGATGCTAAAACGGACTTAGATGCTATTGTAGGTGATATTACACGTACTTTATCTGACGAAGATTATGAAACATTAGAATTATCTTACGGTAGTTTTAGCTCTGCAGATGACGCTAAAACAATGTTACCATCTTTTATTGCAGGTGAATATCCAGCTTTAGGCGTTACTTACAATGCAGACGGATCTATCAACGAAGCTTCATCAGCTGCAATTACTTATAAGTTATATAGCCCAATTAACTTTGAAGCATATACACTTACGGATGCAGATTATACAGATTTTGGAGCAACTAGTTTAAATTCAAGTGGAGATTTTAACACTTTTTTAGGTGCTCAATTTCCTTCTGAACCTAATGGTAGTGTTGTAGATTTAACTTACAACACATTAGCTCCTCAAATCGAATATACTTTATCTGATGATGATTTTGATTCAGTTGGTAACGGACAATACGATAACTTTGATATTAGATCTGGAAGAGACGAAGAAACTTTAGAGTCTAGAAGAGTTAAAATAGAAACAATTTTACTTAACAATTTTCCTGATGCTGCAGTAGGACAACAATATTTAGTTTCATACGCTATTTATGATGGATCTAATGGAGTGTTACAAATGTTATTACAATTAAACGCTTCTAACGAATATGTTTTAATAAATGGTTATACTTTAACTGATGCAGATTTCGCATCTGTTGGTAATGGACAATACAATAACTTTGATACAAGAGAAGGTAAAGACGAAGAAACTGTAGAAGCAAGAAGAGTTAAAATAGAAACTATTTTATTAAACAACTTCCCATCTGCTGCAACAGGAGATCAATACTTTGTAACTTATGCTGTTTATAATGGTACAAATACTACTTTAAACATGCTTTTAGAATTTGATGGTTCTGGATATCTTTTAGTTGAAGCTACAGTAATTTCTAAAACAACTAGATTTACTTATACTGGTAGTTGGTCTGCACCAATTACATTCTCTAGTAGTGAATATGCATTAATGGGACAAAGTTACCCTAACTTTAGTGACGAAGATGAAGCTCTTTATAAAATTGGAATCTATTTAGAAACATTATATCAATTTGCAGCTGCAGATGATTTTGTTGCAGTACAATATGATTTATATAGTGGTTCTTTAAATACAGAAAATGTAAACTATGTTTTTGATGGTACTGTTTGGAATGCAATACCTACAGTAATAGATACAGTATTAAAGTTTGGACATGATGGTACTAGTTGGGTTCCTGATAACACTATTAAATATACCTTAACAAATGCTGATTTTAATTCTGTTGGAAATGGTCGTTATAATAATTTCGATATTAGAACTGGTAAAGATGAAGAAACTGTTGCTGCTCGTTTAGTTAAGATTAATACAATCTTAAAAGCAAACTTCCCTTCTTCTGAAGAAGGACAAAAATTCTCTGTAAGTTATGCAGTTTACGATGGTACAAATAGCACAAGAACTACAAACGTAGTTAAAGTAGGTGCAGATTATGTTTTACAATAATCGCATTTCTTTTAAATAATATAAAACCACCTCAATCGAGGTGGTTTTTTTATGCATAAAATTAGTAACTTTACATTATTAAAAACGAACTACATCATTATGAAAGACATCCATTCTTATTGGGCTTATTTAGTATTAGCAATCCTTATTTTTGCAGTTATCAATGCTATAATTGGCTTAACACAAAAAAAAGAATTTACAGATAAAGATTTACGAATAGGGTTATTTACCTTAATACTAGCTCATATTCAATTACTAATTGGTTTAGGTTGGTATTTTATGTCTCCTTGGTATAAAGCTCTAAAAGACAATGGTAGCGAAGTTATGGGTGATAAAACCACTAGATTATTAGCAGTAGAACACCCAATAATGATGATATTAGCAATTGTTTTCATTACAATAGGTTGGTCTAAACACAAAAAGAAAACAGAAGATGCTGCAAAATTTAAAACTTTTGCAATATTTTATGGTATTGCCTTATTATTAATTTTATCAAGAATCCCTTGGAGTAACTGGTTTTAAAATGAAAATTATAAGCTTTATATTCTCATCTATATTTGCAATAGTATTTTATTCATTACTATTAATATTTCATCCAATTCAATGGATTGGATTAACTATTTTTGGTTATAAAGGTCACAAATTTGTTGTAGATTATATGAATTGGTTTTTAACCAAATCACTTCTTACATTAGGAGTTAATGTTACTGTAGAAAATAAGCAAGAACTACCAGAAAATACAACTTTAATATTTGTTTCAAATCATCAAGGAATGTTCGACATCCCTCCTATTATTTGGGCGTTTAGAAAATACCACCCTAAATTTGTTTCTAAAATTGAGTTAGGAAAAGGGATACCAAGTATTTCATATAATTTAAGAAATGGCGGAGCAGCTTTAATAAATAGAAAAGATCCAAAACAAGCAATCTCTACTTTAGTTAGTTTTGCTAAAAAAATAAAAAAGAATAATTGGTCTGCAGTTATTTTTCCAGAAGGTACAAGAAGTAGAGATGGTAAACCTAAAAAGTTTGCATCAAACGGATTAAAAGTGATATCTAAATACAATAAAGAAGGATATGTTGTACCTTTAACTATAAACAATTCGTGGAAAGTATTTAAATACGGGAAATTTCCATTAGGTATTTTTAGTCCTATTAAAATTATAACACATCAACCTATAAAAATAGATTCATTGCCATTTGATGAATTATTAGCACAAACAGAAAAGGTAATTAAAGACCATATAAAATAAAAAAAATGTCGATAAAAAACATCCGAAAAGAAGTAATGCAGACGTTAGAAAAGAATATTGACACTTTTGTTGATAAATTCTTAATTCCTGCAGAAAAAATTTGGCAACCAACAGATTTTTTACCAAACTCACAAAAAGACACTTTTATTTCTGAAGTTGAGGAAATTAGAGAATTATCTAAAGAATTAGATGATGATTTTTGGGTAGTTTTAGTAGGAGATACCATTACAGAAGAAGCGTTACCAACCTATGAATCTTGGTTATTAGATTTAGATGGTATACACCAAGACCCAGATAATGGTTGGGCAAAATGGATACGAGCTTGGACCGCAGAAGAAAACAGACATGGAGATACTCTAAACAAGTATTTGTATTTATCTGGTAGAGTAAATATGCGTGAAGTAGAAATTACAACACAACATTTAATTGCAGACGGTTTTGATATTGGTACCTCTACAGATCCTTATAAAAACTTTGTATATACTAGTTTTCAGGAATTAGCAACCTACATTTCTCATAATAACGTTGCAAAAATTGCTCGTAAAAAAGGACATAAAGCATTAGCTAAAATGTCTAAAATAATAGCAGGTGATGAAATGCGTCATCATATTGCATATACAGATTTTGTAAAGCAAATTTTTGTCATAGATCCATCAGAAATGATGCTAGCGTTTAGAGACATGATGAAACATAAAATTGTGATGCCAGCACTACATTTGAGACATTCACATGAAGCAAAAGGAACTTTATTTGATGATTTTTCTGCTGTAGCACAAAGAGTAGGTGTTTATACGGGTTTCGATTATGTAGACATAATTAAGAAATTAAACGCTACTTGGGAAATTGATAAAATTAAAAACCTTACTCCAGAAGCAGAAAAAGCAAGAGATTGGTTAATGAAATTACCAGATAGAATGTACCGTATCACAGAAAGGATTATAATACCAGATACTAAGTTTGAGTTTAAGTGGATGATACCTTCTTAAACACTACTATTTATAACATATTTTTTTTATTATAAGATTATTTATTCTTCAAAAAATGATCTAGAAATTCATTTTTAAATTTCGCCTAAATTGTAAAGTTAAAACCGCATAAGTTTTTGTAGTTTTATAAATTCAATATTTTTACAATGGCAGACCAAAAAAGACTTTTTCTAGTTGATGCATTTGCATTAATTTTTCGTGGATATTATGCATTTATAAAAAACCCAAGAATAAATAGCAAAGGTTTAGATACCTCTGCTATTATGGGTTTTATGAACTCTTTACTAGACGTTATTAAACGTGAAAGACCCGATCATTTAGCAGTTTGCTTTGATAAAGGCGGTAGTGTAGATAGAGTAGAAATGTTTGAGGCCTACAAAGCTAATAGAGACGAAACTCCTGAAGCGATAAAGTTAGCAGTACCATACATACAAGAAATCTTAAAAGCAATGCACATTCCTATAATGGTTAAGGAAGGTTTTGAAGCAGATGATGTTATTGGTACTTTAGCAAAACAAGCAGAAAAAGAAGGTTATAAAACCTTTATGGTAACACCAGATAAAGATTTTGCTCAACTAGTTTCTGAAAATATTTTAATGTACAAACCTCGTTTTGGTGGTGGTTATGATGTTTGGGGTGTACCAGAAGTACAAGAAAAATTTGGCGTTGTAGATCCTATACAAGTTATCGATTTTTTAGGGATGATGGGCGATTCTGCAGATAATATCCCTGGTTTACCCGGAGTTGGAGAAAAAACAGCAAAGAAATTTTTAGCTGCTTATGGTTCTATGGAAAATTTGTTAGCTAATACCCATGAGCTAAAAGGTAAAATGAAAGAAAAAATAGAAGCAAATGGTGAACTTGGTTTACTTTCTAAACAACTGGCAACTATTATGCTAGATGTCCCGGTTACTTTTGATGCTGAAGACTTTATATTAGAACAACCAGATAAAGAAAAAGTAACAGAAATTTTTAACGATTTAGAATTTAGAAATCTTTTAACTAATTTCTTACGAACTTTTAATGTAGAAAATTTAACTATAGCAGAAAATAAAACGGAAGAAAAACCTAAAGAAATTGTTAAAAAAACAAGTTCAAATACTGAAGGACAATTCGATTTATTTGCAGCTCCAGGAACAGGAAGTGTTAACGAAGAAGCTGTCGCATCAGGGTTTAAAACAATAGAAAATACAAATCATTTTTACCAGCATATAGATTCGCCATTCTCAAGAAAGTTATTAATTCAGAAGTTAATGTCGCAAACGTCTGTTTGTTTTGATACAGAAACAACCGGCTTAAAAGCATTAGAAGTAGAGTTAATTGGTATTGCTTTTTCTTTCGAGATTGGAAAAGGGTATTATGTCTCATTTCCAGAAAACCAAGAAGAAACCAAAACAATTCTAGAAGAATTTAGACTTTTTTTCGAATCTGATATTGAAAAAATTGGACACAATTTAAAATATGATATTAAAGTTTTATCAAACTATGAAATACCTGTAAAAGGAAAATTATTTGACACCATGATTGCGCATTATTTAATCAATCCAGATATGCGGCATAATATGGATGTTTTGGCAGAAACCTACTTAAACTATCTACCCGTATCAATTACAGATTTGATTGGTAAAAAAGGTAAAAATCAACTTTCTATGCGAGTTGTACCAATTAAAGATCAAACAGAATATGCCGTAGAAGATGCAGATATTACTCTGCAATTAAAAGAACATTTTACTAAAGAATTAGAAAGTGGTAATGTTACCAAATTATTTAATGATGTTGAATTACCTTTAGTATCTGTTTTAACGGCTATGGAAATTGAAGGTATAAATGTTAATATTGATTTCTTAAAAGAATTATCTGTTGCCTTAACTGATGATATAAATACCTTAGAAAAAAATATTTACAATCAGGCTGATGAAGAGTTTAATATTGCATCACCAAAACAACTAGGTATTGTTTTATTCGAAAAAATGAAATTGGTAGATAAGCCTAAGAAAACTAAAACTGGTCAATATAAAACCGGAGAAGATATTTTATCAGCCTTAGAAAAAGATCATAAAATTATAAGAGATATTAAAACTTACAGGCAATATAAAAAACTACAAAGTACGTACGTTGATGCATTGCCAAATGAAGTGAATCCTAAAACAGGAAGAATACATACTCAATACATGCAAGCAGTTGCAGCTACAGGGAGATTGAGTTCTAATAATCCGAATTTACAAAACATACCAATAAGAACAGAGCGTGGCAAAGAAGTAAGAAAATCATTTATTCCAAGAGATGAAAATCATGTATTATTAGCAGCAGATTATTCTCAAATTGAATTAAGAATTATTGCTGCTTTAAGTGAAGAAGAAACTATGATGGAAGCTTTTAAAAATGGGGAAGATATTCATGCTTCTACCGCTGCAAAAGTTTTTAATGTACCTTTAGATGAAGTTACACGCGAACAACGTAGTAATGCAAAAACAGTAAATTTTGGTATTGTATATGGTGTTTCTGCATTTGGATTAAGTAATCAAACAGATTTATCTAGAGGAGAAGCAAAAGAACTAATAGATACTTATTATGAAACCTACCCAAAATTAAAAGCATACATGTCTGCCCAAGTAGATTTTGCTAGAGATCATGGTTATGTAGAAACGGTTTTAAACAGACGTAGGTATTTAAAAGACATTAATTCTAGAAATGCAATGGTAAGAAGCGGTGCAGAAAGAAATGCGGTAAATGCACCAATACAGGGTTCTGCTGCAGATATTATTAAACTTGCAATGATTAACATTCATAATCGTTTCGAAAAAGAAGGTTTTAAAACTAAAATGCTTTTACAAGTTCATGATGAGTTAGTTTTTGATGCTCATAAAGACGAACTAGAAACCATTAAACCTATTATAAAATACGAAATGGAAAATGCTTTTAAAATGAGCGTTCCTTTAGATGTAGAAGTAGGAATTGGAGAAAATTGGTTAGAAGCACATTAAAATAAAAAAGTTAGATACAAGAAATGTAATTAGATTATATAGAAAATGTAAATGGCTTAGACGAAAATGTTGTACGCCTTTATAACTTTAAAAAAACAGAAGCGATAAAATTTAAGACTCTTTTAGAAGATATTGTAATTACAAAAAAACAGAAATTAGATCTATCACTAATAGATTTTATAACTCCTAGAAATTGTAATTTAATTTTTGGTTTATTTAAATCAGATGAAGGCATTTTAACAAAAGATAACCAAACTTTTTTTTGTGTTTTAACACTAGATGGTTTTACAAAAATGATAAAACTTTTAGAACCTTTTTGCCTTAAAGACACTAGGTCTCATCAGTATCTATACGACATAGATAATCCTACAGATTTATTATTTTGTCCTTCTGCAACTTTGGTAGACAACTAGAAAAACATAGTTAAAATTAATACTGAATACCAAAATAAAATAATAAAAAATTAGGCTTATTAGAAACCCACTTAAAGAATAAACAATGATTCATTATATTTTCCCAAAAAGGTTTAGCTTGCTAAAAACATTTACCATAACGTTTTTAGTTTTTGCTTTTACAATTAGGGTTTTATTGTATGTTTTCTGTTTTAATCATATCGATTTTTCTATAATTAAGTTATTTGAAATTTTTAGTATTGGCCTTTGGTTTGATATTGGCACACTCTCTTACTTTTTAGCACTTTATACTACATACCTTTTATTAGTTCCTAGTCAATTTTATGGAAGTAAACTAGATAAAATAATTACGAAATTCAGTTATGGGCTATTTCTGTTTATAAGTATATTTTCTTTTTTAGCAGAAGTTCCTTTTTGGCAAGAATACCAACGTAGGTTTAATTTTATTGCAGTAGATTATTTATTATACACATATGAAGTTATTGAAAACATACATCATACTTTTCCACTTCCTTTAGTAATTGGAGTCATTATTATTATTCTTGTTCTGTCAATTTTGTTTGCTAAAAAAAGAAAGGCTTATACAAACACTTTTAAAAATACAGATTCTTTTAAAGCCAAATTAATTCCGTCTACAATTATATTTTCACTGTTAATAGTATTTCATTTTAATATAAAAAATACTGAAGCAGAGATTTTTACAAATGTTAATGAGAACGAACTAGCAAAATCTGGTTTATACTCATTTTTTGCTGCTTATAAAAGTAATGAGTTAAACTTTAAAGATTTTTATAATACAATTACATCGGATGAAAACTATACAATAATAAGAAATGCTATTACTGTAGAAAGTGATAGTTTATTATCTCATAAGAAAAGTATTAAACGTTTTATAAAAAACAAAGGAAAAGAGCAAAAACCAAATGTAATTTTTATTGGTTTAGAAAGCTTAAATGCTCGTTTTATGAAACGTTTTGGTAGCAAAGACAATTGGACTCCAGCTATAGACTCTCTTGCTAAAAAATCTATCTTTTTCACAAACTTATATGCCACAGGAACTAGAACTATTAGAGGAATGGAGGCGATAAGTCTATCAATTCCACCAACACCAGGTAGAAGTATTGTAAAAAGAGAAAATAATAGTAATCTATTTACAATTGGTGAAGTTTTTAAACAAAAAGGGTATTCGAGAACTTTTATGTATGGCGGTGATGGGCATTTCGATAACATGACAAATTACTTTAGCTCTAATGGGTTTGATATTATTGACAGAAAAAAAAGACATCGATTAGCAAACAAACTTCCTACAAATAGAACTCGAATAAATGATGATGAAGTAACTTTCGAAAACGCTTGGGCAGCTTGTGACGGCGATCTCTTTAATAAACTTATAAAAACGGTTGATGAACAATATAAAAGCCAACAACCCTTCTTTAATTTTGTAATGACAAGCTCTAATCATCATCCATATACATTTCCAAAAGGTGTTATAAATTCTGATAAAAGAACTAGAGAAAATGCTGTAAAATATGCAGATACAACCTTTGAACAATTCTTTGAACAAGCAAAAAACAAACCTTGGTATAAGAACACTGTTTTTGTTGTAATGGCAGATCATTGTGCATATAGTGCAGGTAGAACAGAAATTAATGTTCAGAATCATCATATTCCTGCATACATTTTTAATTTAAAAAACGAAATACCTAGAGAGGTAAATAAACTGTCTTCTCAAATTGATGTTTTTCCTACACTTTTTGGGTATTTAAATTGGAGCTACAACTCTACTTTTTTTGGTAAAGATATTTCTAAAATGACCCCAAATGATGAACGTGCTTTTATTGGAAATCATAGAAAAGTTGGTCTTTTAAAACCTAATAAATTATTAATTTTAGAAACACAAAATCAACACACTTCTTACCTTTGGAATAAAGAAAAAAACGAACTTACAACTACAAAAACAGATACTATTTTCTTAAAAGAAACGATTTCCTATTATCAATCTGCTTTTGAATTATTTAAAAATGGTGGTTTAAAAAACACTGAATTTAATAAATAATGAATCAAAAAACAATTCATTATCAGTGCTTTAAAACTGATATATCTAAAATTAAACTTCCTAAAAATTTCACCTTTCCGTTTTATTACGAACCACATCAGTTAGCAGAAATAGCTACAAGTGAACTACAAGAATATTTAGAGTCTCAAACAGATTTTAATCATAATTTTGGTTTAGATTCATCTAAAACAGATTTACCTGTCGGTAAAATGTTTGGTGTATTGGTTGTAAAAAACAAAGAAAATAAAATTGGCTATTTAGCTGCTTTTTCTGGTAAACTTGCAGACAAAAGTCTACCTATTAAATTTGTTCCTCCTGTTTTTAACATGAGAACAGAAGGTAGTTTTTACATAAAAGGAGAACTAGAAATCGATAAGATAAATAATCAATTATCTATTTTAGAAAATAGCGAACACTATTTAGCATTAAAAGGTTTAGTAAATAAAATCAATAAAGAAATAACTGACGATTTAGAATATCAAAGAAAAAAAATGAAGTTGGCTAAATCTGAAAGAAAAATCAGGAAGAAAAAAGCACTTTCAACTTTTAGTGAAATTGAATTTAAAGTCTTAACAAAACAACTTGAACAAGAGAGTTTTAATAATCAGTTTTTCTATAAAGAATTACAAGAATATTACATCTCCAAAACAAAAAAATCAAGTAAAGAGTTAATTTCTATAGAGCAAAAAATTACAGCGTTAAAAGAAGAACGCAGAGAAAAATCGAATTATCTACAACAGACTTTATTTAGTAAATATGCGTTTTTAAATAAACAAAAAGAGTTGAAAAATTTATTAGATATATTTAATGATCCTTCCATAAAACCGCCTGCTGGTTCTGGAGAATGTTCTGCTCCAAAATTACTACAATATGCTTTTGCTAATGATTTAAAACCAATTACTATGGCAGAATTTTGGTGGGGAATTTCGCCAAACTCAGCTATTAGAAAACATAAAAACTATTATGCCGCTTGCCAAAGTAGATGTAAACCTATTTTAACACACATGTTAAATGGTTTAGAAATGGATGATAATCTTTTACTTGAGAATTTAGCAGAAAAACAAACATTAGAAACTATCTATGAAGATAATGTTATGATTGTAGTTAACAAACCTTCAGAGTTTTTATCGGTTCCAGGGAAAGAAATAAAAGACTCTGTTTATACTAGAATTAAAGAGAAGTATCCAGACGCTACAGGTCCAATAATTGTACATCGGTTAGACATGTCTACTTCCGGTATTTTATTACTTACCAAAACTAAAGAAGCTAATAAAACTTTACAAAGTCAGTTTATTAATAGAACTATTAAAAAACGATATATAGCACTATTAGATGGAAATTTAACTGAAGAAAAAGGAACTATTAAGCTTCCTTTAAGAGTAGATTTAGATGACCGACCAAGGCAATTAGTAGATTTTGAGTTTGGCAAAAATGCAGAAACTAAATGGGAAATCATTAAAAGAGAAAATGGTAAAACTCGCGTTTACTTCTACCCTATTACTGGTAGAACACATCAATTAAGAGTACATGCAGCTCATAAAAATGGATTAAACTCTCCAATTATAGGTGATGATTTATACGGAAAGAAAACAAGTAGACTTCACCTACATGCTGAGTTTATAGAATTTTTTCACCCTACCACAAATGAGAAAATGAATTTTAGTGTTGCTCCTGAATTTTAAAACATAAAAAACCTCCAATAAGGAGGTTTTTTTAATATATAATTTTCTAATTTTATTATAAAATATAATCTGTACTAATAAAATTAGAAGCTTTTTTATCTAACAATTCTTGTAAAATTGCATTGTTATAATCTGTGTCTTTCGCTGCCACAAATGTTCTTATTGAGAAAGAGCGCAATGCGTCGTGTACACTTAAAGTTGCTACTGCAGAATCTTTTCTTCCAGTAAACGGATATACATCTGGCCCACGTTGTGCGGCACTATTTAAATTTACTCTACAAACCAAGTTTACTAAAGTGTCTATTAATGGCGCTAACGTTTTTACTTCGCTACCAAAAACACTTACTTGTTGTCCGTAATTAGAAGCTGCCATATCATCTAAAGGCTCTTGAATGTTCTTAAATGATACAATAGGAGTAACAGGTCCAAATTGCTCTTCTTCAAAGACTCTAGAATCTTTAGAAACCGGGTATAAAACTGCTGGAAAAATATAATTATCTGTGGTTTCTCCTCCTTTTTTATTGATTATTTTTGCTCCTTTTTCAGTAGCATCGTCAATTAACTCTTGAATATATGCTGGCTTTCCCGGTTCTGGCAATGGTGTTAATTTTACTCCATTTTCCCAAGGATTACCAAATTTTAAAGCATCTACTTTTGCTGCAAAACGCTTGTTAAACTCATCTACAATATGTTCATGAACATATAATATTTTTAAAGCCGTACAACGTTGTCCATTAAAAGAAGTTGCTCCAGAAATACATTCGTTAATTGCCAAATCTAAATCTGCATCTGGTAAAACAATTCCTGGGTTTTTAGCTTCTAAACCTAAAACCAAGCGCAATCTATTTTTCTGTGGATGATTTGCCTGAATCGCATTTGCAGATTTACTGTTTCCAATTAATGCCAAAACATCAACTTTACCAGTTTTCATTATTGGTGTTGCTAAAACTCTACCTCTACCATAAATAATATTTACAACTCCTGCAGGAAAACTATCTTTAAATGCTTCTAATAAAGGCGATAATAATAAAACTCCGTGTTTTGCTGGTTTAAAAATAGCTGTATTCCCCATAATTAAAGCAGGGATCAACAATGCAAAAGTTTCATTTAAAGGGTAATTATAAGGTCCTAAACACAAAACAACTCCTAAAGGTCCTCTTCTAATATGTGCATGAACTCCGCTATTTTTTTCAAACTTTGCAGAATCTCTGTCCATTTGTTTGTAATCTTCAATCGTATCGTAAATATATTCTACAGTTCTATCGAATTCTTTTTGAGAGTCTGGTAACGATTTACCAATTTCCCACATCAACAATTTTACAATTTCTTCTCTTTTGGTTTTCATTTGAACCACAAACTTTTCCATCGCTTCAATTCTACCTTCTACTTTCATAGTTGGCCATAAACCTTGCCCTTGATCGTAAGCTTTTAAAGCTGCATTTAAAGCTTCTGTTGCCTCATCTGCTGTTAAATTTGGAACCGTTCCTAATAAAGTCGGTTTGTATTCTTTTGTTGATGAAATTGTAGAATAAACTTCCGCATTTTCGCCTTTCCACTCTTTTAATTCTCCACCAACCAAATAGGTGTTTTGGTTTACAAGTGAAGTAATTTTATATTCGTTCGGAATTTCTTTAAATGTATTCTTCATAAATTAAATTTTATAAATTGTCTTAAAACTAGTAACATTAAAACCATTATCTATTCATCAAAATTAACTAAAAATAACGGTAAACTACCTTATTTATACTCTAAAAGACGAAATGGTTTTCGATAACATAAAGATTTAAATCTTCTATTTATTATACTAAAAACTGAAATAAATCTGGTTTATCATTAAGGTAGTCGCCAAAGAAATTATTTTCTTTCATTCTTTTAATTAATGGCTCTAGATCTAAAGAAGATTTTAACTCTAAACCAACAACAGCAGATCCATTTGCTCTATTGTTTTTTTTAGTATATTCAAAATGTGTAATATCATCATTAGGTCCTAAAATTTCTGCAACAAACTCTTTTAAAGCTCCTGCTCTTTGGGGAAATTTCACAATAAAATAGTGTTTTAAATTTGCATACAACAATGCACGCTCTTTAATTTCTGCTGTTCGTGTAATATCGTTATTGCTTCCGCTTACTACACAAACAACATTCTTCCCTTTAATCTCGTTTTTAAAAAAATCTAAAGCAGAAATACTTAATGCTCCAGCTGGTTCTACAACAATAGCATCTTTATTATATAAATCTAAAATTGTCTGACAAATTTTACCTTCTGGAACTGTAATTACTTCCGATAAGTTTTGTTTGCAAATAGCAAAATTTAAATCTCCAACTCTTTTTACTGCTGCTCCATCTACAAAAGCATCAATAGTATTTAGAGTTGTATTTTTCTTATTTCTGATGGACGTTAACATAGAAGGTGCTCCTTCTGGTTCTACACCAATTATTTTTGTTTCTGGTGATAAATATTTAAAAACAGAAGATAAACCCGCAGACAAACCACCACCACCAATTGGCACAAAAACATAATCTATTTTCTCTTTTGTTTGATTTAAAATCTCTAAACCAACTGTTGCTTGTCCTTCAATTACTTTTTCATCATTAAAAGGATGAATAAAGGTTTTATTTTTAGCATCGCACTCTAATTTTGAAGCATTAAAAGCATCATCAAAAGTATCACCTCCAATTACTATTTTAATAAAATCTTCACCAAACATTTTTACTTGGTTAATTTTTTGATTTGGTGTTGGAGAAGGCATAAAAATAGTTCCTTTAATCTGCAATAATTTACAAGACAAAGCAACTCCTTGCGCATGATTACCTGCACTTGCACAAACAATTCCACGTTCTTTTTCATCCAAAGTTAAAGAAGACATTTTATTATAAGCACCTCTTATTTTATAAGAACGAACAACTTGTAAATCTTCTCTTTTAAACAAAATAGTTGCTTCTAATTCTTTGGATAAATTAAAATTTTTACTCAAAGGAGTTTCAAAAGCAACACCATTTAGGTTTTCTGCTGCATTTTTTACGTTCTCTAAACTTGGATAATAAATTTGTTCTATTTGCATGGGTCGAATATAAAAAGAAAACCTGCCAGATTTTAAAATCTAACAGGTTTTTATAAAATTTAAAAAACTACTTTATTTATGCAGTTTTTACAACTTTCATTGCTGTCATTGCAGTTCTTAATTTAGCACCTACAATTTCTACTGGATGATTTCTAATAATAGCGTTAATTCTAATTAATTCTTGGTTATCAACTCCGTTTTCAGAGCTAAAAGATTTACCAATAATATCAGTTTTTACATTCTTCATAAAATCTGTTAATAAAGGCTTACAAGCATGGTCAAATAAATAACAACCATATTCTGCAGTATCAGAAATTACACGATTCATTTCTGCTAATTTCATTCTTGCAATTGTATTTGCAATTAATGGAGTTTCATGTAAAGACTCATAATATGCAGAAGCGTCTATAATTCCTGAATCTGTCATTGCTTCGAAAGCTAACTCTACACCAGATCTTACAAAAGCAACTAGTAAAGTACCATGATCAAAGTATTCTTGTTCAGAAATTTCATCGGTAGTAATTACTTGTTTTTCAAAAGCAGTTTCTCCTGTTGCAGCTCTCCAAGTTAATAAATTTTTATCATCATTAGCCCAGTCTTCCATCATTGTTTGTGAGAAATGACCAGTCATAATATCATCCATATGTTTTTGGAACAACGGGCGCATAATATCTTTTAATTCTTCTGATAATCTAAAAGCTTCTACTTTTGCAGGATTAGACAATCTATCCATCATATTCGTGATTCCACCGTGCTTTAAAGCTTCTGTTACAGTTTCCCAACCATATTGAATTAATTTACCTGCATAAGCTGGTTCAATTCCTTCTTCAACCATTTTATCGAAAGATAAAATTGCTCCTGTTTGTAACAAACCACATAAAATAGTTTGTTCTCCCATTAAATCAGACTTTACCTCAGCAACAAAAGAAGATTCTAAAACTCCCGCTCTATGACCTCCAGTTCCTACTGCATACGCTTTTGCTTCTGCCCATCCTTTTCCTTGAGGATCGTTTTCTGGGTGAACTGCAATTAATGTTGGTACACCAAATCCTCTTTTATATTCTTCTCTAACCTCAGATCCTGGAGACTTTGGTGCCACCATAATTACAGTTAAATCTTCACGAACTTTCATCCCTTCTTCAACGATATTAAAACCGTGAGAATACGATAAAGTCGCTCCTTTTTTCATTAAAGGCATTACTGCATTTACAACATTTGTATGTTGTTTATCTGGTGTTAAATTAATTACCACATCTGCACTTGGTAACATCTCTTCATAACTACCAACCTCAAAATTATTTGATGATGCATTAATAAAAGATTGTCTCTTTTGATCAATTGCTGCTTGTCTTAATGTATAAGAAATATCTAAACCAGATTCTCTCATATTTAAACCTTGGTTTAAACCTTGCGCACCACAACCTACAATAACAATTTTCTTCCCCTTTAATGCTTCTACTCCGTCTTCAAATTCTGAAGCGTCCATAAAACGGCATTTTCCTAATTGCTCTAATTTTTCTCTTAATGTTAATGTGTTAAAATAATTTGACATTTTAATTTATTTAGTTGTTGTATGTTTCTAGTAATGATGATATTTTCATCTCTTCTTTGGTCACTGAAATTAAACCAGATCTTGTGTATTGCATAATACCAAAAACGCTTAATTGATTATATAATGCTACTACTTCTTCTTTCTTACCTGATTTCTCAAGAACAAAAAAATCTTTGTTTACAGTAACTATTCTAGCATGACTTTCCTTAATAATATTCTGAATTTGAGGTTCTTCAAACAGTAATTCAGATTTAATTTTAAACAATCCTGAAATTTGATAAATAATTTCATCAAGATTATGATAATAAGCTTTAATTACCTCAACTTGTTTCTCTATCTGACCGATAATTTTCTTCACATTATCTTCAGTCATATCTACTACTATGATAAATTTAGAAACACCTTCTATTTCTGATGGAGAAATATTTAAACTTTCTATATTTATATGTCTTCTTTGGAAAATTGCCGAAATTCTATTCAACAATCCAATATTGTTTTCAGTATAAATTGATACTGTGTATAATTGTTTTTCTGTACTCATCTTATTCTAATCTTATATCTGAAACACTTGCTCCTGTAGGTATCATTGGAAAAACATTTCCTTCTTTTTCTACACAAACTTCTAAAAAGTAAGCCTCTTTACTTGCCATCATTTCTGCAACTGCATCTGCTAACTCTTCTCGTTTAGTAACTTTCTTTGCTTTTATATAATAACCTTCTGCAATTGCAACAAAATTAGGGTTCATCATCTCTGTTGATGCATAGCGTTTATCAAAAAACAATTGCTGCCATTGACGTACCATCCCCAAGAAATCGTTATTTAAAACTACCACTTTTACAGCTGCTTTTTGCTGAAAAATAGTACCTAATTCTTGAATTGTCATTTGGTAACCACCATCACCAGAAATAGAAACTACTTCTCTATCTGGAGCTGCCATTTTTGCACCAATTGCTGCTGGTAAACCAAAGCCCATTGTACCTAATCCACCAGAAGTAATATTACTTTTAGTTTTATTAAATTCTGCATATCTACAAGCAATCATTTGATGCTGACCAACATCACTTACAATTGCTGCGTTACCTTTACTTTGAACGTTAATTTGATGAAGAACTTCACCCATTGTTAATCCTTCTTTCGTTGGATGAATATCGTCTTTAATTACTTTTTCATACTCAATAGCGTATAAATCTGCAAATTCTTTACGCCATTCTGGATGCGTATTTCCTTTTAATAATGGTAATAACAACTCTAAACTTGCTTTTGCATCACCTAAAACAGCTACATCTGTTTTTACATTTTTATCTATTTCTGCCGGATCAATTTCAAAGTGAATTACTTTTGCTTGTTTTGCATACGTAGCTAAAGTACCTGTAACACGATCATCGAAACGCATACCGATTGCAATTAAAACATCACATTCATTTGTTAACTTGTTTGGTGCATAATTACCATGCATACCAACCATACCAACATTTAACGGGTGTGACGTAGGAATTGCAGAAGCTCCTAAAATTGTCCAAGCGGAAGGAATTCCTGCTTTTTCAATTACAGCTTTAAATACTTCCTCTGCTTCACTTAAAATTACACCTTGTCCCCAAACAATTAATGGTTTTTTAGCTTCATTAATTAATTTAGCAGCTGCTTCTAAAGAAGAAGCATCTGTTTTTGGTACTGGATTATAACTTCTTACTCTTGTACATTTTTCATAAGAAAAATCAAATTCTTCTAATTGTGCATCTTTAGTAATATCGATTAAAACAGGTCCTGGTCTTCCACTTTTTGCAATGTAAAATGCTTTTGCAATTGCTGTAGGAATATCTGAAGCTTTTGTTACTTGACAATTCCATTTTGTAACCGGTGTAGAAATACCTACAATATCTGTTTCTTGAAATGCATCAGATCCTAATAAATGAGAAAAAACCTGCCCCGTAATACACACCATTGGTGTAGAATCTATTTGTGCATCTGCAATACCGGTAATTAAATTTGTTGCTCCTGGACCAGATGTTGCAATACAAACACCTACTTTACCAGAAATTCTAGCAAAACCTTGTGCAGAATGCGTAGCACCTTGCTCATGACGTGTTAAAACGTGATGAATTTTATCTTGATACTTAAATAACTCATCATAAACCGGCATAATTGCTCCACCAGGATATCCGTAAATTATTTTTGTTTCTTCAGCAATTAAACATCTTACAATTGCTTCGCTACCAGAAATTCTTTCTGTAACTTTTGCTGTATTTTGTTCGTTTTTTATGGTTTGTGTTTCCATATTTTTTATTTTTAGAAAAGAGAATATATATGAAAGAACAAAGATTTAATGCTCTATTTCTTTCCTCTTTTTTCTTGATTTTTTTTTATTATTCGTCTGTTATACATCCTTTAGATGCAGATGCTACCATTTTAGCATATTTATACAAAATTCCTTTTGTATGCTTTAATGCAGGTGCAACCCATTTTGCTTTTCTTTCTGCTATTTCTTCATCAGAAATTAAAACATTTATAGAATTGTCTTCTGCACTAATTCTAATTTTATCACCTGTTTCAAGAATTCCAATAGTTCCTCCAGATTGTGCTTCTGGTGTAATATGTCCAACCACAAAACCATGAGTTCCACCAGAAAAACGACCATCTGTAATTAAAGCTACAGATTTTCCTAAACCTGCTCCCATGATTAAAGAAGTTGGTTTTAACATTTCTGGCATTCCTGGTCCTCCTTTAGGTCCAACATACCTAATGACGACTACATCTCCTCTTTCTACTTCTCCGTTAGAAATACCTGTATTTGCTGCTTGTTCACCATCGTAAACAACAGCTTTTCCTTCAAATAA
>CAJQQH010000062.1 GCA_905480405.1 uncultured Polaribacter sp.
ATTCTAGAGCAAGGAATGAACGTAAAAGTTGTTCAGTTTCCAGATGGAGAAGATCCAGATAGTTTTGCAAAATCACATTCAGAGTTAGAATTAAAAGAGTTTTTAGAAAATTCGGCTCAAGATTTTATCAACTTTAAAGTATCTATGTTATTAAAGGATTCTAAAAATGATCCTATAAAAAAAGCAAGCGTAATTAGAGATATTGTAACAAGTATTTCTAAAATCCCAGATGGTATTCAGCGAGAAGTATATGTGCAAGAATGTTCTAGAATTATGGATATTTCTGAACGTGTATTGTTTAGTGAGTTAGCTCAGTTATTAAGTAAAGAAGCAAATGCAAGAAATAAAAAGAGTAGCTCTAGTTTTAACACAAAACCAACTTCTAATCCAGATCCAAATATAGATCCAAACCAACCACCGCCAGAATATTTTATGGAGCAAGAGCAAGCTCAAATGGGATTGGTTAAAGGCGGGCCAATATCTACTCAAAAAATTAATCAACTTTCTATTCTTGAAAATGAAATTATAAGAATTCTATTACTTTATGGCAATGAAGAAGTCGACTTTTCTGAAGAGGTTGTAAATACTGATGCTTCTGGTAAAGAAATTGTTGTTCTAAGAGATTATAAAAATTTGGTATCTGCAGAAATATATGTGCATTTACAAGACGATGAAATAGAATTTTCTAATGTAATTTTTCAAGAATTATATAACGAGATAATTCATCAATTAAATCAGTTCGAAAAATTAGAAATAGATGGTTTAATACATCATAAGAACCCAGAAATTGGTGTTTTGGTAACTTCAATTTTAATGGATGAAGAAGATCCGAATATGCAATTAAGTGATTGGGAAGGTCAAAATATAACTGTTACGAGCGCATTAGAAGTTTTAAAAAAAGCTGTAAATGATGCTGTTTTTAACTTGCGTAGGATTTTAATTGGAGAAAAAATTGAAGAACTGATGAATGAAGCCATGAAAAGTGAATCTAAAAATATAGATTTAGAGATGATAAAAAGCTACACAGAATTAAAAATGAGGCTTTATGAAAAGTTAAATAGGGTTGTGTAGTTATTGTATTTGTAATTTTAATAAACGTAAATATTAATTTAATAAAGTTAATTATACTTAATTATTAGATTCATAAAAATTTAATAATTACACGCTCACTTTCTTAGTGTATTGCGCTCTTTACTGAGGTTTTGTTATTGTGGTTTAATTGGTTTTCAGGTGGTTAAAATGTTATTAAATTGTAAAAAGGTGTTTTTCCTGTAATTAGAACTTTATCGATTAATTAGTTTTTTTGTATATTTGCATAAGAAAAAGAAAATTATAAGTTATGAAAAGACTATTACAAATTTTAAAAATTATTCAATTATTCATATTACTGCCTTTTGAAATCTCTAACGGATCTAAAAGAAGAGCATATATGAGAATCAAAAAAATGATGATTGCTGCAAATTTATTATAGCAATTACTAATAAAAAAATGCCTTAACACTTAAAGTTAAGGCATTTTTTTTGTTATTATAAATAATTTGTCTGTTTTTTATTAAAAGTGACTATTTGTTAAATATGCGTCTAATTAATAGAAAGTATATACAAATGAAACAAGTATTTAAAATATTAAAAATCATTACCCTTTTTCTTTTGTTACCAATAGAAATCTCTAAAGGTTCTAAGAAAAAGGCTTATATGAAAATTAAAGAGTTAATGATTTCTGCCAATTTATTTTAAATTAACTGGTATTTCACAAACAGGAATTGGTACCATTTTATGTTGATTAATGGTATTTAACCTTGTGTAAATTGTCAATACTTCTTTTTTTCTATCAGAAAATTCATCAGCAGTTTTACCTTTTTCTTGCATTTTCATTGCCCATTCTAATTCGTCATAAGAAGCACCTATTTGATCTTCATCCGTTCTGCTATCTCCAAATAATCCATCTGTAGGCGCAGCAGTTTGTATAGAGTTAGGTACATTTAAATATGCAGCTAAATCGTAAACTTCAGATTTCATTAAATCAGCAATCGGACTTAAATCGACACCTCCATCACCATATTTTGTGTAAAAACCTACACCAAAATCTTCTACTTTATTTCCTGTACCAGCAACTAATAAGCCATGAATACCTGCCAAATAATATAAAGATGTCATTCTTAATCTTGCTCGAGTATTTGCTAAAGACAAATCTACTTTAGCTGCATCGTTAATTGTTGGAACCGCATTTTTAAACTCTTCAAAAGTAGCAGTTAAATCCGTTTTAATTTCTGTAACATTATTAAAACGTTTTTTTAATTGTAAAATATGTTCTTTTGCTCTAGAAACTTGACTTTCTGCTTGATGGATTGGCATTTCTACACACAATGTAGGTAAGCCCGTTTTTGCACATAAAGTTGATGTTAATGCAGAGTCAATTCCTCCAGAAACACCAACAACAAAACCATTTACCTTAGCATTTGTTGCATACTCTTTTAACCAATTTATAATATATTCTGCTACTTTTTCTGTGTTCATTGATAAACTATTTTAGTATTTTTATCGTTCTTAAATCTAGATACTAATATACAATTATTATGAGGTTTTTATTTGCGTTTTTAATGGTTTTGTGTCTGTTTTTTTCTTGTTCTGATAAAAAACAGCATCAAATAGATATTTCTAATATAAATGTTGATTTTTCAGTAAAAAGATACGAGGTAGATTTTTATAATGCAACACCAAAAAGCTTACTAAATGTAAAAGAAAAATATCCCTATTTATTTCCAAAATCTTTTACAGATAGTATTTCGTTAGCAAAGATTAATAATAAACAAGAACAAGAATTATTTATAGAAAGTAATAAAATTTATAAAGATTTTTCATCCGTTAAAAAGCAGTTATCATTGTTATTTAAGCATGTAAAACATTACAATTCTAAATTTAAGGAACCAAATGTAGTAACAATGCTAACAAATTTAGATTATGAAAGTAGAGTAATTTATACAGATAGTTTACTGTTAATTTCGTTGGATGCTTATTTAGGTAAGAAGCATAAATTTTATGGAGATTATCCTAAATACATAAAAGAAAATAATACTAAAGAACATATTGTTATAGATGTTGCAAATGCTATTATAGATAAACAAGTTATGGTCTCTAATAACAGAAATTTTGTGGGTAAAATGATTTACGAAGGTAAAAAAATGTATCTATTAGATTTATATGTACCAAAAGTGGTAGATCATGAAAAAATAGGATTTTCTTTAGATAAATTTAATTGGGCAATTGCTAATGAAGAGCAAATTTGGAAATATTTTATAGATAGAAAACTGTTATTTAATACAGACACTAAATTGAATAAAAGGTTTTTAGAAAATGCTCCTTTTTCTAAGTTTTATATGGAGCAAGATAATTTATCGCCTGGTAAAATTGGTGTTTGGGTAGGATGGCAAATTGTTAGATCTTATATGAAACATAATGATGTATCTTTGCAAGAATTATTAAAAATAAACGAATCAGATTTATTTAATAAATCTAAATACAAACCTAAAAAATAATGGCTGTTAAACACAACTCTCAAATAAATTTTAAAATTGGATTAGACGAGAATAAGGTTCCAGAAGAAATTTCTTGGTCTGCAAAAGATGGCGGAATAGAAAATGAGCCTTCTAAAGCTGTTATGATTTCTGTTTGGGATCATAAGAAAAAAGATACTTTACGTATGGATTTATGGACCAAAGATATGCCTGTAGATGAGATGAAACAGTTTTATCATCAAACTTTAGTCTCTATGGCAAATTCATTTGAAAAAGCTACTGATGATGCTAAAATGGGAGCAACAATGCGTGATTTTTGTGAGTATTTTGCAGAAAAACTAGAACTTAAAAAATAAGTGCCTAAGCGTTTTTTATTTTATTGATTATGTAACTATAGTCTTCAGGATTGTTTACAAAATCGAGTTCAGAAACATCAATTATTAAAATATTTAAGTCTTTTTGTGTGCTTATAAAATTCTTATAACCATCATGTATTTTTTGTAAATACGTAGCTTCTATGTTTTGCTCATAATCTCTTCCTCTGGTTTTTATATTCTGTAAAAGACGGTCTGTATTTTGGTATAAGTAAATGTATAAATCTGGTTTTGTAATTTCTTTATACATCATGTCAAACATTTTTCTGTATAAGATATACTCGTCTTTCTGAAGTGTTATTTGAGCAAAAATTAGCGACTTAAAAATATAATAATCAGAAATAATAAAGTTTTTAAATAAATCTAATTGCGCTAAATCATCAGATAATTGTTGATATCTATCTGCCAAAAAACTCATTTCTAGAGAAAAAGCAAACCTTTCTTTATCTTCGTAAAATTTTGGTAAAAAAGGATTATCGGCAAACCGTTCTAAGACTAGTTTTCCATTAAATTCTTTTGAAATCATTTTAGATAGAGATGTTTTACCAGCGCCAATGTTTCCTTCAATTGCAATGTAATTGTATTTTTCAGAAATAGAGATTGGTCTTTTTAATTGTTCTTTTACCAAAGTTGTTTTTGAAGTATCAGCACAAGATTCTAAACAAGTAGTAAGTTGTTTTTTTTCTGTTGGATGAAAAATATTAGTAGCTATTTCTACTAAAGGTACCATTACAAATTTACGTTCTAACATTTTTGGATGCGGAACAGTAAGTGTATTAGATTTGATTATTTTTTCTTCAAATAAGAGAATATCAATATCTATATTTCTATCAGCATAACCAACAGACTCTTTTCTTTTTCTTCCAAGTTCCGTTTCAATATTTAAAAGAATATCTATTAATTCTTCTGGTGAATATTGGGTAGTTATTTTTAAACAAGCATTATAAAAATCATCGCTATCAAAACCCCAAGAAGCTGTTTTATAAACAGAAGATATTTTTAGAATTGTACCTGCTTTATCTGCAATTAAATTAATCGCATTTTGTAGGTTTTCAAGTTTATTTCCTTGATTTGTTCCTAAAGATAGATATGTGGTTTTTTGAATTTTCAAATATTAGAAATATTGATTTGTATATTAAAAGTTGAGTCTATGACAAAGAAACAAAAAAGCATAAAAAAATCGCCAAAATAAATTAGCGATTTTAAGAAATTATAAAGAATAGCTTTTTTTTGAATTATTTGTTCTTTTTAAATTTAATTTTTTCTAATTCTACTTGTTATATACGCATGTTGGCAATAGTTTTTGTTTTTTCTTTTATCAATTTTATATATGCATTCCCAATCAACAATAATTTCAGAAGTAGCAGTATATGTTGGTGCTAATTTAGATATTGATAAAACAGCCAAAGGACTCTTTTTTTTGTTTAATTTCAATTAATGTGCTTATTTAACAGTACTTCGTAGTACAATTCTATGAAGTAGTTTTGGAAATATTCTCAGATACATTGCCATCGTTTCTTTACCGCCGATATAAGCTTCGAATTTATTTCGCTCTATAGCTCTTATCATTTTTTTACCGAATACCGTCACATCAAAACCATTTTCCGTAGCGTCATCTTGTTGGTTCTGTGGCGAACCATCTCCAATTAAAGCGTTTTGAGCCACATTCGTGTTTACAAATCCAGGGCAAATCATGGTAACACCGATGCCATCTTTTTCATGCTCCATTCGAAGAGCATCAAAAAAACCATGTAGCGCGTGTTTAGCTCCACAATAGCCAGAGCGATAGGGAGAACTCAATTTCCCCATGAGACTACTTATGGTGACAAATTTTCCTTTTTTATTTTCAATGAAATAAGGTAGTAATGCTTTAGATATTGCAACGGTACCCAAGTAGTTGACGTCTATCAGTTTTTTATAAACTTCAAAATTGGTATTTGATATTAGCGATCTTTGACTTAATCCAGCATTGTTGATTAAGATATCAATAGGTCCAAACGCAGCAATTGCCTTGCTAGCTTTATCCTGCATTCCATCATAATCACAAAGGTCTAATGGTAACACTTCTATATTTTCCTGATTTTTACAATTTAACTTTACCTGATTCAACTGATCTTCTTTGCGTGAAGAAAGAATCAATTTGCAGTTTCTTTTTTCTAAATGATAGGTTAACTCCTCACCAATTCCTGATGATGCACCTGTAATCCAAATCGTTTTTCCATCTATTTTCATTTCGTTCTGTATAAGAAACTTAGGGCAGGATATTAGTGCCTTGATTTCGGATTTTTAATTACTCTCTTAACACCTTTAAATTTCAAAAAACTAAAATATTAATTTACGTAAAGAGTTACTTCAAAGGGGTAAGTGAAATAGAAGAAACCTTATTTGGAGTAAAAGATTTAATACTCATTTTATGTAAATAACCATTTTTTAAAAGATTCGATTCTACTGGCATAGTGCTGGGTAGAATAATTCCATTATACTCCTTATAATCTTGGTAATGAGCTACACCAGAAACAAATCGGTATTTATCTCTAACAGTATAGGCTATTTTGATAATTCTTTTGTTGATAGCATCTATCCAAATAACATATTGGTCTAAATCATTTTGAGGTTCAACTGTATTCCAAGAAGCTATTATTCCTTCTGCTTTTACTTCATTAATCATTTTGGTTCCTAAGTAATCAATTGATGTAGCCTCTTGAATTCTAATGGGAAACTCGATAAAATATTGGTAGGTAGGAATGTAAAACTTCATATTCTTATTTTCTTCTGCTTTAGGATTATTTTTTTCATCTAAACAGTATGTATTCCAAGATTGAATTCCCCAAATTTCGCCCTTTTCTTTGCCACTTAGGATTTTTAATTGACCATTAAAGGTTTTGGGAATATAATTTAAAGAGAACTCCATTTTTTGTTCTTGGAAGCCGTGTGTTCTTTTACCTAGGAAGCCATAAAATTCATCCTCAAATATCACATTGTATGTCTCAATATCATTCCATTTGTTAATTTGATGTGCCTTTCCCATTTCTTCAAGAAGATGCTTGGCTTTTTCAATATTGTTTGGGTACTCATAACCTGCAGGACGTAAGTCAGTTAACTTACAATCAATAAATAACCCAACAAGAATTATTAGGGACAATATTAATGTAATATATTTTAGTGATTTTTTCATGACATCAAATTAATATTTTTTTTTGATGTAAAGATAAGATCAATTTTGACTTAAAATGATTGACTTTCGTCAATAAAACTATATGCGTTTTCGTATTCTACTTAAAGATTCTGGTGTAATACCTAAATACGAAGCAATCATATATTGAGGAACAGCTTGAAGAATATTTGGGTCTTTAATTAAAAGTTGAAGATAACGTTCTTTAGGAGAGTCTTTTAAAAAACCGTCCAAACGTAAGGCTTTTTTTAAAAAAAGCTGTTCTGATACTATTCTTCCTAGCTTATTAAAATTAACAGATTCCTCATAAAGTTTATACATATAAGTTCTCTTTAATTTCCACATAGTTCCAGGTCTCATCGCTTCAATATTAAAATTAGAAGGGATATTCGTAAGGTAACTTCGATAATCTGAAAAATAATCCATGGGAAACCAAAATTCATTTGTTTTTTCATTGCCTTCTTTTATAGTATAAAAACGAAAAAGACCTGTTTTGATGATGCCAATAAAATCACATTCATTCCCTTCGGCTAAAATTAAATCTCCTTTTGCGCATGATATTTCTTGAATACCATTTTTTAAAACATCCCATTCTTCTTCATTTAAAGAAACAATATTATTTATGTGTTTTTTAAGATATTCCAAATTTTCACTTCAATTTTAAAAATCTATAAGCTTAGATTTGTAGTGTTAAGTTCTATATAGTACCCAGGAACAGTGTAATGTCTAGTCCTGAAATATGGCTACAGGTTAAAATTGAATTAAGCTGATAATTGATATACCATATTAGGTATTTTATAATCTAAAGATAAGTGTAATCTTATTTCGTTGTATAAATTAATTGCATTTTTTGCGGCTCTTTTGGCGTGAGCCACGTTATCAAAGGTTTGGTCTAAATAAAATTCATCTTTTAAAATACCATTTACACGTTCATCCATTGCATTTTCGTAACAATGATTTTCTTCAGTCATACTAATATCTATCTTTTTTCTTCTTAATATTTGTGTGTATACATTGCTACAATACTGTATTCCTCTATCAGAGTGGTGTATAAGTTGTTTAATGTTTTTAGCTTGATAAATAGCCTTATTAAGCGCTCTCACACAACCTTTTAATTCCAAGCTATCACTTAGGTCGTAACCAACAATTTTTCGAGAATACATATCTGTTATTAAAGCCAAGTAACAAAAGCCTTTAATTGTTCTGATGTAAGTTATATCACTTACCCAAACTTGATTAGGTTTTGTAATTTCTAAGTCTTTTATAATATTATTATACTTATAAAAACGATGATATGAGTTTGTGGTTCTGGCACTAGTTTTCCTTCTAAGTGTTAGCATTTGGTGTTTTCTAAGAACATTAAATAAAGTATCTCTACCCACTTTAATATTTACTTTATTAAAATCTACATCTAAAGATTTAGTAAGCTTACGCACACCTTCTCTAGGAAGAGATTTGCGTCTTTTTCTAACAATATTTATAATCTGCTGTTCTAGTATTAAACGTTTATCAGCTCTAGATTTGTATTTGTAATACGCATCACGTTTAAGCCCAAAACAATGGGTTATAGTGTTTAAAGACGCAAATCCCTTAGATTTCTCTTTAGCTTTTATTAAGGCTTTATA
>CAJQQH010000063.1 GCA_905480405.1 uncultured Polaribacter sp.
CAATCTTATTCGATGTCTAGAGCTACAGATGGTGAGGTTACTTTTACTGGAACTTTAGCCGTAGATGACCTTATAAAAACAATGATTGCTGGACAATGGAATGCTATTGGTAATCCGTTTACAACGTATTACCCTGCTAATAAAAATAGCAGCTCTAGTTTCTTAAATGATAATATTGGTGTTTTAGATGCAAACTTTCCTAGTCTTTATATTTGGGACGATACCCAAAGTAAATATGTAGCAGTTACAGAGTTAGATGCTTCAAATCGTTCTTTGCCTCCTGGACAAGGCTTCTTTGTAAAAATGAAAGCAGGTGAAACAGAGGTTTCTTTTAATGAAGCTAAAAGAAGTACAAAACCAAGTTCTGGTGATACTGATTTTCAAAAAACCACTCAACAACCTAGCATTACTTTGCAAGTTTCTAATGGCAAAACTACAGTAGCAACTGACATAAAATATTTTAAAAATGCAACTACTGGTTTTGATACAGGTTTTGAAATTGGTAATTTTAATAGTACTGGTTTAGATATTTACACACGTCTAGTAGATAAAAGCAACTCTATCAATTACACAATACAATCTTTACCATCAAACAATTATGAAAACATGATTGTACCTATTGGAATTAAAGCAAAAAAAGGAGATGAAGTAAGCTTTTCTGCAACATACACAAACTTACCTAATGGAGTTGATTTGTATTTAGAAGACAAACTGCAAAACTTGTTTATAAAGTTAAATGATGCAACTCAAAATGAAATAAAAGTAGTTTTTGAAAATGATGTAAATGATATTGGTAGATTCTATTTACATACTTCAAGCAAATCATTAAGTGTAGACAATATAAACACACTTAATAATATTAGCATGTACACTTCTAATAAAGTTTTAAAAATAAAAGGTTTAGAAGAAAATGCTTCAATTAAAATGTATTCTGTATTAGGCAAAATGGTTTTACAAACTGAACTTAATACAACAGAGAGGAATGAAATTTCACTATCAAAATTTTCTGAAGGTATTTACATCGTTTATTTACAAACAGAAAATGAAAAATTGAGTAAAAAAATAACTCTTAAATAAAAAGCTACAAAAAGATGAAAACATATTCTAAAAAGAAAAATCAAGATATTACTCGTAAGGAAGCTATTAAAAAAATAGGGAATTATAGCAAGTATGCCGCAATTACAGCTTTAGGGACTTATCTAATCCTTAATCCACTATCTGCACAAGCAGCATCTCCGGAAATAGACAATGCAGGAGGTGGATTTTAAACCACTAGCAACTTAACGTATTTATATTTAAATCTCACAGTAATACTGTGAGATTTTTGCTTTTAGAAATTAATCATAATAATTGCTACTATAAATAATGATACTTTTAAAATTGTACCTGTTTGGCTTTCTAAAGAATCATTATTAATTATTAAAGATTTAATTTTAGATATAGAAGCAGATTTTGATTCCGTTACATTTTCTTTTATTTCTCTTTTATAAGTTGAAGTTAAAATTCCTCTTTCTACTGATGATGTGTATGTTGATATCATAATATTTGGTTTAATTGATTATATACTTTAGACGAGTCTTAAAAAATATTGTTACATACTAAAAATCAAAAAAATATAGGTAAACTTCATTTTTTTAGTGTTTATGGTTTACGACAATCAGAAAAAAAAATGAAAATAATTTAACAACTAGTTCTAAAAACAAAAAAAACCATCAAAAAATTATTATTTTGATGGTTTTTACACCTTTCTATGAAGGATGTTTTTTATAACAAAAATATCTTAGCTAGTTAATTATTAACTTATTTGTATTATAATTTCTGTAATCATTAGAAATTTTAATAAAATACAAACCTCTTTTTAACCCTTCTCTATATAAATCATGCTTATTGTTTCCAATTTCTGTATCAACTACAACTCTTCTAATTAAAGCCCCTGTTAAAGAGTAAATATCTATTTTGGTACTTGCATTTGTTTCTGAATAAAAGCTAATTTCTGATTTAGAATTCATTGGGTTAGGATAGATAATCGTTTGGTTTTCTTCTATAATTTCGCTATCTACACTTAAAGCCTTGTAAGTAAATTCGATATTTTTTAAATTCATTTTTTTAGTTACTACTTCAGTACCATCAGAAGACATTGTAAATACTATATTTACTGCATCTGATAAATCTATTGTACTTTCAGTTGAAGAAACAAAATGTGCTAAAGGAATTTCGAAATGACTCTCGTTTTCATTTAACTTAATAGTTGTTCTAAATTGATTCTCCCAATCTTCAATTCCTTCTTTTAAAATTGTTATTTCTAAATCTCCTGTTCCGCTTGCATCTAATTCAATTACATCAAATTCAGATAAATTTATAGACGTAAACCTTGGCGTAAAACTTCTGTATGCTGCAACATAAGAACTTGTTGTTGCTTCTAAAGAAATGTTTCTCTCAACCCTATAACCACTACCTGTATAAATATTATCATTTTGTGTTATAGAAAAATTATTAACAGTTGTTTCTGTTGCAGAATCATCTTTACCCCAAACACCGTCAGACATAAATAAATCATCTGGTGTTAAATTATACTCGTTCTCAATTCTAAAACCAATATCAAAAATATTTCCTGTTTCAATAACTAAATTTTCAATATAATTACCTGTTAACGCAATTGTTTCATTAAAATACTCTGTATCTGAAGTTTCAGTTCTTTTAAATCCAGCATCTATAACAATACTCTCACTTCTTCTAACATTTATTAATTCTAATTCTAAAGTTCCGTTTACATACTCTCCTTTTTTTACAAAAACAGGAGGAGGAGTTGATGTTGTATAATCTGTAATTGGCTTCTGAATTTCAAATAATGCTAAAGCCTCTTCACCCAAAGTTAATAAATCATCTACACTATTTGTCCAAATTTGAAAGTTATAATAAGTTGCATCGGCTTCATATTTATCTATATTCCAATGACTATCTATTTTAAAATTATCTTCGTTATTTATCAATCTTCCAGAAAAGCTTAAAACAAATTCTTTTGTACCATCACTGTTTTTTATAATAGACTTTATAAAATGTACACCTTCTTCCTCTTCGCCTTCTTCACCTTCTTCAACCTCTTCTTGAAATAATTCGATTGTAGAGACTGATAATAATTCTGCACCCAACAACCTATCACAAATAAACTTCGTATGTTCATAAACTCCATTCTCTGTTTTTGTTGCTAAAATAACTGCAATTGTTTTATCGTTTTTTATATAATCTACAGAGTATAATTCTGTTGCATTTGTAATAGCAATAAGGTCTGATGGTGATGATTCTATTGTTGTTGTACCAGGAATTACATCTATTGGAATTAAGTCTTTTAAATTAAAACTAGCACTTTTTCCTGATGCTTTTTTATACTCACTAGTTTTTTCAACTCTTTTAGCTTTTAGTTTATCAAACTTATAGTTTTCTTTTTTTCTTAAATAATTTCTTTGATTAATTTGTTGAGACAAACGGTCATTACTCTCCAAACCTCCATCATTACCACTAGAAACTTGAGGTTCTATTACAGGACAAGCTGCAACTCCAGAACAAGAAGGATCTTCACAATCGACCAATCCGTCTCCATCATCGTCTACACCATTTACACAATCTTCTTGAGGAACAGGAGCTGTTGGACATCTTGCTCCATCATTTGAACTACTTGATGGTCCATATGCAAAAAGATTAGAATCTAACTCGCTACCTGCGCTTAAAGTTTGTACGTTTTGTATTACATATACAGTACCTGTTTGATTTGCAGATATATAAAAACGTCCACTAAGATCAAAATAAACCGCACCATAAGTGTAATTTAAGCCTGATAAAATTGGCACTTCCCCTAAGTCAATTACTTCACTTGTTTCTGCGTTAATTCTATATAAATGATTTGTCTTTTTTTCTACTGTATACAAATTACCATCAACAGAATTAAAAGCCCAATCATGAATACTAATGTTTTTACTTAGCTCTTCTTTACTAATAAATTTTGTATAATTACTAGATTCAGGGTTTAAATCTATTTTGTAGTAACTAGTTCCTCCACTTTTCATATAATAAATTCCTTCTGAACTTACATCTCCAATGTAACTATTAGAAGTTGACAACTCATCTATATAAAAAGTTTCTACATTAAAGTTTTTTCCGATTTTAACAATTGTTTTTGCTGGAGTATTTAAAGCCCCCCAAATGTACCCATCTGCAGGATTGTAACCAACGGCATTAACATTTCCTGGAGTTACGTCTTCTTTAACTAAATAAGAGCTACCAGAAGCTAAATCTAATGCATAAATATCATTTCTTTGAAATAAGTAAGCATTAAAATCGCAATTAAAAGGTTCTTCTTGGGCATAACCAAAAAAGCCTACTAAAATTATTAAAGTTAATAACAATGTTCTTTTTCTTGAGTGTAATAATGTTTTCATCTGTTTAATTTTTATCAAAAGTATTTTATTGTTAATGAAAAAAATACTCATCGGGGGTTAAAGACCATAAAGTGTAGTTGAAACTAAGATATAAAAAGATTAGCATCATTTCATCTTTTTAGACAAAAAAAAAGACCACATTTTAAAAAATGTGGTCTTAATTATATTAATTATTTAAACTTAATCTACATTATCATGTAAAAAAGAATTGTTAGATTTTAAACCTAAATCGTCATTATCTTTATTAATTGCAGTTTTAGAATTACTCATAGATGAGTTTTTTAAATCTACGCCTAATCTTTTATAAGCTGGTTGACGCTCAATTTCATCAATATTTTGATTTAACTGATCATTAAACTTATAATTGAATCCTTTCATTTTTTTACGTCTCTCTTCTGCACGTTTTTGCAATTCTGCAATGGTTAAGTCTAATGGAGAAACTTCTTCACTTAAAGTATCAATATTATTAATTTCTGTTTGTGATTGCGTCGATTTTAATTCAAATTGAACTTCCTCTTCTTCTACAACCTTTTTTTCAACAAAACTCGAACTTTTACCAATTGTTGGTTGCGCATCAAAGTCTTCTAAAATATATCTTTTTTCAACAACTTTATTTTCAACTTGTACTTGTTGTGCTCCAGAAACTTTAATTTCATTAATGTTTAACTCTTTTTCAACATTTAAATTAAATCTAATTTCTTCATCAGATTTTACTTCTGTAGTCTTTAAAGGTAAATCAAATAATAAATCTCCTTGTAACTTTGTAGGTACTTCTTCTATTTTCTCTTCAACTTTTATAGCATCCGTTATAATAAAATCATCTTCAGAAAGAGTATCTATAACTACCTCTTCATAACTAACTGGCATACCAGCAATAATGTTATTCGTTCCAACTAAATCCATCTTTGGCTTAGTATCTACAACATCATCTTCTAAAGTATGAATTACCTTTTTTTCTGTTACATTAGAAATTGGTGTATTTAAACTTGGAGATTTAGTTACTGTTTGCTCAGTAAAATTATAAGTTGCTTTTTGCTCATCCTCTAAAGTATGAATGATTTTTTTTACTTCTGTATTTGTAATGGTACTTTGTTGATCTGATGCAAAACCTGTAGCTACAATAGTTACAGCAATCGATTCTCCTAAATCATCATCTTCACCAATACCCATAATAATATTAGCATCATAACCTGCTTCATCTTGGATATAATCATTAATTTCTCCAATCTCATCTAAAGTAACTTCACTTTTTCCAGAAACAATTAATAACAAAACATTTTTAGCTCCAGTAATTTTATTATCATTTAATAAAGGTGAATCTAACGCTTTTACAATAGCAGTTCTTGCTCTGTCTTGTCCTTCTTCTTTAGCAGACCCCATAATTGCAGTTCCACTGTTAGAAAGTACAGTTTTAGCATCATGTAAATCAATATTTTGCTTGTAGTGATGTGTAATAACTTCAGCAATTCCTTTAGAAGCAGTAGATAAAACTTCATCCGCTTTAGAGAAACCTGCTTTAAAACCTAAATTCCCATAAACCTCACGTAACTTATTATTATTGATAACAATTAAAGAATCAACATTTTGGCGCAATTGATCAATTCCTAACTGAGCTTGTTTTGCACGACGTTTCCCTTCAAACTGAAAAGGCATAGTAACAATACCAACAGTTAAAATATCCATATCTTTTGCAATTTTAGCAATAATTGGTGCAGCTCCAGTACCTGTTCCACCACCCATTCCTGCAGTAATAAACACCATTTTTGTCTGGGTATTTAACATCTGCTGAATTTCTTGCATACTTTCTTTAGCTGCTTGTGCTCCAATTTCTGGGTTTGCTCCTGCACCTAAACCAGATGTTAAAGCAACACCTAACTGTATTTTATTAGGAATTGGACTATTTTCTAGAGCTTGTGAATCTGTATTACAGATTACAAAATCTACTCCTTTTATACTTTGGGTGAACATGTGATTTACTGCATTGCTTCCACCACCACCAACACCAATTACTTTTATGGTGTTAGATTGTGTTTTTGGCATGTCAAATAAAATGTTATCGAATTCTGCGCTCATAATAACGTTTATCTTTTTAGGTTTTTATTTTTGTTTTTTCTTTTTAATCTTACTCTTTTGCTGAATTATTATTCAGCGTTGTCTAAAAAATCTTTTAATCCTTCTGTAAATTTCTCGAAAAAAGATTTCTTTTTAGGTTTTGGCTTCTCTACAACTATTGGCTCTATTTCTTCTGTTCTTTGTTCAGTTTCATTTGCATCAGTAATAATTTCATCAACAATTTCTTCTATTTCTTCTAGTTTTATATCTTTTTCTAAACCTTCCATTAAAAGACCAACTGCTGTTGCATAAGATGGACTAGACAAACCTTCATCAGAATCTCCAGCTAAATGCTCATTAGGAAAACCAATTCTTGCATCCATACCAGTTATATATTCTACTAACTGACGTAAATGCTTTAATTGAGAACCTCCTCCTGTTAAAACAATACCTGCAATTAATTTTCCTTTTGCAGTTTCATGTCCATAATTTTTTATTTCTAAATATACATGTTCAATAATTTCTTGAACTCTAGCATGTATAATTTTCGATAAATTTTTAAGCGTAATCTCCTTTGGTTCTCTTCCTCTTAACCCAGGAATAGAAACAATTTCTGTTTCTTTATTTTCACCAGGCCATGCAGAACCAAATTTAATTTTTAATAATTCGGCTTGTTTTTCAATAATTGAACAACCTTCCTTAATATCGTCTGTAATAACATTTCCTCCAAAAGGAATTACAGCTGTATGGCGAATTATACCATCTTTAAAAATAGCTAAATCTGTTGTTCCACCACCAATATCTATTAAAGCTACTCCAGCTTCTTTTTCTTCTTGACTTAATACTGCAGATGCAGATGCTAGTGGCTCTAAAGTAATTTCACTTAAACCTAAATTAGCACTTTTTACACATCTACCAATATTTCTAATTGATGATACTTGCCCAACTACCACATGAAAATTAGCTTCTAAACGACCACCATACATACCTATTGGTTCTTTGATATCTGCTTGTGAATCTACTTTAAACTCTTGTGGTAAAACATGAATAATTTCTTCTCCAGGCAACATAACCAACTTATGCACTTGATTTACTAAATCTTCAATATCATCTTCATCAATAACTTCATCAGCATTATTTCTTGTAATATAATCGCTATGATGTAAACTTCTAATATGCTGACCAGCAATACCAACTACAACTTCTTCTATCTTTATACCAGAAACACTTTCTGCCTCATCTACAGCTTGTTGAATTGAATGTATTGTTTGCGTTATATTACTTACAACACCACGTTTAACACCTAAACTTTTAGCTTTACCAATACCAACAACCTCAATCTTACCATATTCGTTCTTACGACCAATCATGGCTACAATTTTGGTTGTACCAATATCTAAACCAACAGCTAATTTATTGTCTTCCATTTTGATTTATTTAGTGCACACAACTTGGTTGTGATATTTTAAATTTATTGTTTTATAATTTTTAATCGTTTTATCTTTAAATGTCTTATTATAAAACGCTTTTAATTTCTTAAATTTTATATCTACATCGATTAATTTTCCAAAATCGATTTTATAATTACCACTTCTTACCGTAAATTGATATTCATTTACCTCAGATTTCTCAATTCCTACAATTTCTTTTTGTAAAAAAAGGTCATCTAAAACAATAGAGATAAGCGGTAATACACTGCTTATGTCTTCATCATTTTTAATACCAGAAACTAACATTACTCTTGCAGAATAATTGTTAGACAAAGGCACTTTTACCCCTTCTTTATCTACATAATACGAATCATTTTTTAAAACAATTCTTGCTACAGGAGTACGTTGTTTTATTATTGATTTTAACCTACCTCCAACAGTTAAAAACACAGATGCTTTTTCTACATAAGGGTTTTCTAAAACCTGCTTTTCTAAACCGTATAAATTTATTACAGATTTTGTTTGGTTTTGTACTGTTTCATTATTTTGTATTAACAATTTATTAACCATAGAATGTGTCAAAAAATTATTGTCTCCTTCTTCAAATTCTACGACAATTTCTGAAACTTTTTTTTGTAAATTTCTTGTCGAAGAAAAACTATACAAAAGCCCCAAAACCACTATTAACACTACAAATAACAGATATTTTAACAACCTCTTAATCTTCATGTTCTGCTAGTTTTAAAAATTGATCTGCAACATCGTTTATCATCACCCCAATATCACCAGCACCTAACATTATCACTACTTTTGCTGATGAATTTTTAATATCTTTTACTAAATTATTTTTTTTAGTCAATTTTTTATTCCTAAGATCAATTTTACTAAGCAACCATTCCGAATTAACTCCCGTAATTGGTTTTTCTCTAGCTGGGTAAATATCCAATAACAATAGTTCGTCAAATTTTGATAATGCTGATGCAAAATCATCAATAAAATCTCTTGTTCTTGTAAACAAATGTGGCTGAAAAACTACCAATATTTTTTGATTAGGGTACATTTCTCTTACAGAATTCTCCACTGCATTTATTTCTGTAGGATGATGCGCATAATCATCAATCAAAACAAAATCATTTGCTTTAATTTTATATGAAAATCTACGTTTTACACCTTTAAAAGTTGACAAACTTTGTTTTATATCTTCTAAAGAAACACCATAAACATCTGCCATTGCCAAAGCAGCCAAAGCGTTCATTACATTATGCTTTCCTGGTAAATGGAACTCAATATTTTTTATAGTTTCTGATGGCGTTTGCACATCAAAAACATATTTTCCACTTTCAATTTTTATATTAAAAGCACTATAATCTGCATCTTCATTTACTGCATATGTTAAACCTTGTAAAGGCAAACCTTTTGCTACAATTAAGGTATCAGTTACTTTATTTGCAAACTCTATAAACGATTCATTTAAAGCATCCGAATCTCCATAAATATCCAAATGATCTGCATCCATAGAGGTTACACAAGCAATATTTGGGCTCAATTTTAAGAAAGATCTATCAAATTCATCTGCCTCTACAACCGATATTTTATCTTCTCCTAAAATTAAATTTGAATTATAATTTTCTGCAATACCGCCTAAAAAAGAAGTTGCTTTCTTTTGATGCATAATATGCCCTAAAATAGATGAGGTAGTTGTTTTACCATGCGTACCTGCAACGGCTAAACATAGAGTTGTTTCAGTAATTTTCCCTAAAATTTCAGACCTTTTTAAAACTGTAAAATCATTATTTAAAAAATAATTCAATTCTACATGACTCGCATGAATTGCTGGCGTGTAAACAACCAAAGTTTTATCTTTATTTAAAAATGATATTGGAATATTTTTTAATGCATCTTCAAAATGAATATCTACACCTAAACTCTCCAAATTTATTGTTATTTGTGAAGGTGTTTTATCATAACCAGCCACTTGTTTCCCATTAGCTGCAAAGTAACGAGCAATTGCACTCATACCAATACCGCCAATGCCCACAAAATAAATGTTATGTATATTTTCTAAATTCACTTCTTTAATAATTTTTCAATCTCATTTACAATATCTGTTGTTGCTCCTGGTAATGCCAATTCTTTTATGTTTTCTGATAAGTGCTCCTGTTTTCCTTTATCCTTTAAAAGCGTTTCAAAAACAATCGAAAAAGTTTCTAACTCACTTTCTTTTAATAAGATTGCACCATGTTTATCAGCAATAGATTTTGCGTTTTTAGTTTGATGATCTTCTGCTACATTTGGCGACGGAATAAAAATTACCGGTTTACCAACAATACATAATTCTGACACAGAACTTGCTCCCGCTCTAGAAATTATAATATCTGCAGATGCGTACGCTAAATCCATTCTATTTACAAATTGATGAACTTGTACATGTTCTATATCAGCATGCTTTTTATATTCATCAAAATATAATTTTCCACATTGCCATATAACCTCTACTTCTTGATTTTTAAAGAATCCTAAATTATTTTCTACTAATTCATTTATTTTTCTCGCCCCTAAACTTCCGCCTAAAACCAAAATTGTTTTCTTTGTTTTATTTAACTTGAAGTATTGTTTTCCTTCCTCTTTTTTAGAATGAATTGATAACAAATCTTGACGAACAGGATTTCCTGTTTTTACAATTTTACCTGAAGGAAAAAAACGCTCCAAATTATCATAAGCAACGCAAATCTTTTTTGATTTTTTACTTAATAATTTATTAGTTATTCCAGGAAAAGAATTCTGCTCTTGTATTAAAGTTGGAATTCCTTTTCTATTTGCCATTATTAATGCCGGTCCACTTGCAAAACCACCAGTTCCAATAGCTACATCTGGTTTAAACTTTTTTATAATTCTTCTAGAATTCCATAAACTACTTATCAATTTAAAAGGAAAAGACAAGTTTTCTAATGTTAATTTTCTCTGCACACCAGAAATCCAAAGACCTTTTATATCATATCCTGCTTGAGGAACTTTTTCCATTTCCATTCTATCTTTTGCTCCTACAAACATAAAATTAGCATCAGGATAGCGTAATTTAATTTCATTTGCGATTGCAATTGCTGGATAAATATGACCTCCTGTTCCGCCTCCAGAAATAAGTATATTATATGGTTTCATGTAAAATATCTAAAGGGTTATCATCTAAAATATCTTCTTCCGTATCTTCTTTTGACGCACTTACACTAAGTATCATACCTAATGCAAAACAAGTCATCCAGATAGAAGTACCACCACTACTTATTAATGGTAATGTTTGCCCAGTAACGGGAAATAAATTTGTAGCAACTGCCATATTTATGGTTGCCTGAAACACAATTGGTAAACCGACTCCTATTACCAATAAGGTTCCAAATATTGTAGTCGTTTTTCTTATAACAACAAAAATTCTGAACAATAATAAAAAATAAATAGAGATAATTATAAAACCGCCTACAAAACCATATTCTTCAATAATTATTGCAAAAATAAAATCTGAAGAAGATTGAGGTAAAAAGTTTTTCTGTACACTTTTTCCAGGACCAACTCCTACAGGACCGCCAGTTGCAATAGCTATTTTTGCCTTCTGTACTTGATATGCTTCTTTGTTTTCTGAATCAGAAAAATTTTCGATTCTACTCTGCCAAGTTTGCACCCTGTTTGGCATTGCATCTGGAAAGGCTTTTGCAATTAAAACAAAAAATGTTAAAGCAAAAATACCAGCTCCTAAAATAATTCCTATATGTTTTAAAGGGTAACCTCCTATAAAAGTTACAATTAATATCATAACAAAAATAATAGCTGTCGTAGAAAAGTTAGCAGGTAATATTAATATTAAAACAAGACCTACTGGTAGCCAAAGTTGTAATAAACTATCTTTAAAACTAATTTCTTTTTCTTTGTTTTTTGCCAGATATCTTGCTACATAAACCATTAAAACTAAGCCCGCTAATGTAGAAGTCTGAAACCCAATACCAGCAATACGAATCCATCTACTTGCATTAGCTCCTCCAATCGTGGTTCCTTGCATTAAGGTAATAAAAAGTAGAAGAATAACTATTGGTAACATTAAAACGGAGCCACCAGAAAAATATCTATATGGTATTTTATGAACCCCATAAATAATACCAAACCCCATAATTAATAAAACCATGTGTTTTAACAAATACCCTAAAGTAGAACCCGCCCCAACAACATACACCAAGTTTGTACTTGCACTATACACAGGCATAAATGAGAATATTGCCAAAATAGCAACAATTGCCCAAATGGTTTTATCTCCTTTTATATGTCCAAAAATGGTTTTCATATTGGCTTTATTAATCTCTCTAAAAGAGAGAAACACTTTTATGTTTATTTATATTTATTTTTTATCCCTAAAAACATACTTTCAGCGCAAACTAACTAACTAACTAACTAACTAACTAACTAACTATTTCCCTTCGAAAAAGTTTTTTTCTACAAGCTTCTTACAGCTTTTTTAAATTGACGCCCTCTATCTTCATAATTATCAAATAAATCAAAACTTGCACAAGCAGGAGATAACAAAACAGCTTCTCCTTTATCTGCTAATTTTTGTGAAACTTTAACAGCCTCTTCTGCACCTGCAGTTTCAACAATAATATCTACAACATTACCAAACGTACCTTTAATTTTTTCATTGTCAAGACCTAAACAAACAATGGCCTTAACTTTTTCTCTAACCAAAGGCAATAAATCATTATAATCATTCCCTTTATCTACACCTCCAACAATCCAAACTGTAGTTTTTTCCATACATTCTAAAGCATAAAAAGTAGCATTTACATTTGTTGCTTTAGAATCGTTTATATATTCTACCTCCCTAACTTTTGCTACGTTTTCTAAACGATGTTCTGCCCCTTCAAAATCTTCTAAACTCTCTTTTATATTTTGCTTTCTAACTTTTAATAACTGAGCAGCCATTGTTGCTGCCATAGCGTTTTTCGTATTGTGTTTCCCTTTAATTGATAAAGTTGATATAGGCATGTTAATTTTATCTTTAGTAATGTTGATAATTATATTGTTGTCTTCTACGTAAGCTCCGTACTCCATTTTTTTTTCAAGTGAAAACGGAACTAATTTTGCACTTGTTTTATTTTCTAATAACCATTTATTAATGACCTCATCATCTGCATCATAAATTAAAAAATCTGATGCTGTTTGATTTTTTGTAATCCTAAATTTTGAATCTATATATTTATTAAAATCATACTCATATCTATCTAAATGATCCGGAGTAATATTTGTTAAAATAGCAATATGAGGATTGAATTTTTCAATACCATCTAACTGAAAACTACTTAATTCTAATACATAATTATCAAAAGAATGTTCTGCTACTTGTTGCGCAAAACTATCTCCAATATTTCCCGCAACACCAACATTTAAGCCTGCATTTTTTAGTATATGATGTACTAATAATGTAGTTGTTGTTTTTCCATTAGATCCTGTAATTCCAATAATGCTTGCAGTTGTAAATTGCGCTGCATATTCAATTTCAGAAATAACTGGAATTGATTTTTGAATTATTTTTTGAATTAATGCTACTTTATCTGGAATTCCAGGACTTTTCATTACAACATCAGCATTTAAAATCTTGCTTTCTGTATGCTGATTTTCTTCAAAAACGACCTCGTTATGTATAAGAACTTCTTTATATTTTTTTGATATTGCACCTTTATCAGAAACAAAAACATCATATCCTTTTTGTTTTCCTAAGATTGCAGTTCCAACACCACTTTCTCCTCCACCAAGTACAACTAACCTTTTCATCTATCTTAATTTCAATGTAACAATTGCAAATACCGCTAACAAAATTCCTACAATCCAGAAACGCACAACAATCTTACTTTCGTGATAACTTAATTTTTGATAATGATGATGTAATGGCGACATTTTAAATATTCTTCTTCCTTCTCCGAATTTCTTTCTAGTATATTTAAACCAAGAAACCTGCATAATTACCGATAAGTTCTCTACTACAAAGATTCCTGCTAAAATTGGCAACAACAACTCTTTACGTGTAGCTATTGCTATAACAGCTATAATACCTCCAATTGTTAAACTACCTGTATCTCCCATAAAAACCTGAGCAGGATACGTGTTATACCAAAGAAAACCAATTAATGCACCTGCAAAAGCAAGGATAAAAACCGTCATTTCTCCAGACTTTGGTATATACATAACATCTAAATAATCTGCGAAAATTATATTTCCAGAAACCCAAGCAAAAATGGCTAATGTTATTACAATAATTGCTGATGAACCTGCTGCTAAACCGTCAATTCCATCTGTTAAATTTGCTCCATTAGAAATACCTGTAACAATAAAAACGGTAATAAAAATAAATACTATCCAGCCATATTTTTCATAACCATCACCTAAAAAACTCAAAGCTTTTGAGTAATCTAATTCGTTATTCTTAAAAAACGGCACTGTAGTTTTAGTAGATTTATGAGCATCTCCAAAAACCTTTTTCCTACCATTTTGCTGAACTATTTGTTGCTCAACAGGTAATTGTTCTTTTATAGTTACATCATCATGAAAATAAAGCATTGAACCAACAATTAAACCTAAACCAACTTGCCCTAAAACTTTGAATTTTCCACTTAAACCCGCTTTATCCTTCTTAAAAACCTTTATATAATCGTCTAAAAAGCCAATAAACCCCATCCAAACAGTTGTAATCAATAAGATAATCACATAAATATTATCTAATTTTGCCAATAACAGCACAGGAATTAAAGTTGCCAAAATGATAATAATTCCTCCCATTGTTGGAGTACCACTTTTTTGTTTTTGCCCCTCTAAACCTAAATCTCTAACCGTTTCTCCTACTTGTTGATTTCTTAAGAAATTGATAATTCGTTTACCATATATAGCAGAAATTAGCAAAGACAAAATAAACGCAGCAGCAGCTCTAAATGTGATAAACTGAAACACACTAGCTCCTGGAATACTAAATTGACTTTCTAAATATTCAAATAAATAATACAGCATTCTTAATTCTTTTTTAATTGATTAAAACAGTTAGTAACTTCGTCTAAGTCATCAAAATGCGAACGAACACCATTTACTTCTTGATAATCTTCATGACCTTTTCCTGCTATTAATATTATATCTCCTGTTTCAGATAATCTACAAGCCGTTTTTATTGCTTGCCTTCTATCTAAAACCGTTAATGTTTTTCTAAAATTTTCTGCAGAAACACCAACTTCCATTTCATCTAAAATAGTTTGCGGGTTTTCTGTTCTTGGATTATCTGATGTAAAAATTGCTTGACTACTTAATTGAGAAGCAATATGTGCCATTTTAGGTCTTTTACTAACATCTCTATCTCCACCACAACCTACAACCGTTATTACTTTTTCATTACCAGTTCTAATATCATTTATAGTTTCCAATACATTTTTTAAAGCATCTGGAGTATGTGCGTAATCTATAATTGCTGTAATTCCATCTTCTGAAACTACGTATTGAAAACGCCCACTCACACTTTCTAACTGACTAACAATCGTTAATGTTTCTAACTTATCTAAACCTAATAAGTCTGCAGTTGCTATAATTGCAGTTAAATTGTAAATATTAAAAACACCAATTAATTTTGTCCAAACCTCAGTCCCATCAACATTAATCAAGGTTCCAGAAATTTGCTTTTCTAAGATTTTCGATTTATAATCTGCCAATGTTTTTAAAGCGTAGGTTACTTTTTTCGCTTTGGTATTTTGCAGCATAAAGCTGCCATTTTTATCATCAATATTTGTTAATGCAAATGCAGATTTAGGTAAAGAATCAAAAAATCTTTTTTTAACATCTCTATATTCACTAAACGTATCGTGATAATCTAAATGATCATGAGAAAGGTTTGTAAAAATTCCTCCTGCAAAACTTAAACCTTCTGTTCTTTTTTGATGAATTCCATGAGAACTCACTTCCATAAAACAATACTCTACACCAGCTTCTAGCATCATGTCTAAATATCTATTTATTGTCACAGAATCTGGAGTTGTATGCGTTGCCTTAAACTCATCCTCATCAACCAATATTTTAACCGTAGACAACAAACCAACTTTATAACCTGCTTTACTAAATAATTGATACAATAAAGAAGCAATAGTTGTTTTACCATTTGTACCCGTAACACCAATCACTGGAAATTTAGTAGAAGGATTATCATAAAAATTAGAAGCCATTATTGCTAAAGCTATATTTGCATCAGCAACTTGAACATAAGTAATTAATTCTTTTTTAATGACCGGAAAATCTTCACAAATAACCACAGAAGCCCCTAGAGAAATAGCTTTATCAATATATAAATGACCATCTACTGATACTCCTTTTTGAGCAATAAAAACATCATTATTTACAACTTTTCTTGAATCGAAAACAAGCTGATTAATATCAACATCTGTACCACCAAATACCTGAATAATGGAAACCCTATATAATATGTCTTTTAAATTTTTCAGCTTACGATAGTTTTAAAGTAATTGTTGAACCTTTTACTAATTTTGTTCCTTTTTTAATTGATTGATGATTAACTTTTCCTACTCCAGAAAACTCAACTTTCAATCCTATATTTTCTAACAAAGACACAGCATCCATACCAGACATTCCCCAAACATTTGGTACTTCTGAATATTCTTTATTTATAACTTTATTATATTTTTTGTATTGATTATTAATAGATGCAAACTGCGTTTTATCTTCTACAGATTGATTATCTATTGGCGTTGTTGTGTAAATTTTTTGTGCTATTTCTTTAAATATAGGTGCAGCAACTGTTGCTCCATAATATCCTTTTTCTTTTTTTGGATCATGTACAACTACAATACAAGAATACTTTGGTTTATCCGCAGGAAAAAAACCTGCAAAAGAAGCTACATAATGTTTACTAGAATAATGACCAGATATCGTTTTACCATTCTTGTCTTTATGTCTTGGCATAAACTTCTTAGCAGTTCCTGTTTTACCAGCCATAGAAAAATTTGAAGAATATATATTTTTAGCAGTTCCTCTTACAACTACATTTTCCATTATTTTTCTAATTTTCTTCAGAGTTTTATCAGATGCTATTTTATAATTTACAACCTCTGTTTCAAAAACTTTTTCTGTTTTATCTTGCCTACGTAACTCCTTTACAAAACGAGGCTTTACCATAACACCATTATTAGCAACCGCATTATAAAACATTAATGTTTGCATTGGTGTAACAGAAACACCATAACCCCAAGACATCCATTCTAAAGAAATTTTACTCCATCTTTTATCTTTAGGACTTGGCACATAAGGCTTCCCTTCTCCTTTTATTTGAAAACCAATTGGTTTTGTAAAACCGTATTTTTCTAATTTAGAGATAAATTTTTCTGGTTTATCATCGTAATATTTTCTTATTAACTTTACAATTCCAACATTAGATGAAACCTCAAAAACTCTTGCTGCTGATATTTTACCGTAACCACCTCTCTTAGAATCTTCAACTTTTCTATTATGAATAAAATACTTACCTTTTCCAGTATCAACAACAGCAGAAGTATCAATAAAATTATCATCCAAAGCAGCCATTAAACTTGCTAATTTAAAAGTTGAACCAGGCTCATGACTTTCCCAAACGGCGTAATTTCTTTTCTCGAAATATTTCCCTTTAGAGGTTCTCCCTAAATTAGAAATTGCTTTAATTTCTCCTGTTGCAGTTTCCATTACAACCGCGCAACCATGATCTGCTTCAAAATACTCTAACTGACGCAACAAGGCATGATGTGTAATATCTTGGATATTTACATCTATCGTTGTAATTACATCATGACCATCAATCGGCTCCTTTTCATTAACATCAGAAATTGGTTTCCATTGATTTTTTGCAATTTTCTGCTTCCAACGTAAACCATTTTTACCTTGCATAAAATCAGCAAAAGCCCCCTCAATACCAGCTTCACCTCTAAAATCATCATAACCAATTGTACGAGCTGCAATTTTACCTATTGGATGCGCACGTACAGTTTTATGTTCTGCAATAAAACCTCCACGATAAACCCCCAGATTAAAAATTGGAAATTTCTTTATCTTTAAATAATCATTGTAACCAACATTTCTTGCAATTAAAAGATATCTATTCTTTCTCTTTTTTGCAGTTCTTAATCGATCTTGATAATACTTAGTAGACTTACCAAACATTGCAGACAACTCTTTAGATAAAGCAACAAAGTTTTTTTCGAACGTATTACTTTTAACTGCCACAACATCCATTCTAATTGTAAATTTAGACATTGATGTTGCTAACAAATTACCATCTGCCGCGTACACATTTCCTTTATTTGCTATAATCGTATCTTGCTTAATCGTAAGCTCTGTAGAAAGTTTCTTATACTTATCTCCCTGCACATACTGTATATGAACAACCCTAAGAACAACTGCCAACAAAAAAATCGTCATAAAAGCAGCTACTATGTAGAATTTGGTAAGTATGCTTTTTTTCTGAGTTGCCAATTGATTAATCTTTATATGTTACTTTTATTTTTTTTGGAGGTGCTTCTGAAGGCTGCAACCCTCTTGCTTTTGCTTTTTCTCTGATACTCGACTCCATTTTCATTCTCATTAAAATTGTCCCGGTATCTACGTATTCTGCTCGTAATTCTCTTTTCCTTTTATTTAATTCCGATATTTTAATCACTTTCTTATCAGCATTATGCGCACTTGTAATCATAATTAACAAAAGCACAACAACAAAAATTATTATTCTCCAGTTTTTAAACGCTGATTCATCCGTTAAGAAACTACCTCTTAAAATATCATAAACCCCTTTTTTAACTTTAGACATAAATAAGTTTTAGGCTCTATCTTTTTTTAATATCGCTATCCTCAACTTTGCGCTTCTAGCCCTATTATTAATTTTTATTTCTTCTGCTTTCGGAATAATTAATTTACCAACCTTTTGCATTGGCTCATTAGACCTACCAAAAACATCCTTCTCTAATTCACCTTTAAACAAACCTGTTCTTATAAATCTCTTTACTAACCGATCTTCTAAAGAATGATAAGAAATCACACTTAACCTACCTTCTTCTTTTAGCAGGTTTGGCATCTGTTCTAAAAATTCTTTTAAAACATCTAACTCCTCATTCACCTCAATTCTGATAGCCTGAAATATTTGAGCCAGAATTTTATGCTCTTTAGCATTTGGCAAATACCTTTTTAAAATAGTCTTCAATTGAAAACTAGTTTCTATTTTCTCTTTCTCTCTTTCCTCTACGATTGTTTTCGCAATGTTTCTAGAATTCCTCAACTCTCCGTACATAAATAAAATATCTGCTAATTTTTCTTCAGAATATTTATTTATAATTTCTTTAGCAGACATTTTAGACTTCTGATTCATTCTCATATCTAAAACACCTTCAAATCTTGTAGAAAAACCTCTTTCAGCTTCATCAAACTGATGAGAAGAAACACCTAAATCCGCCAAAACCCCATCAACCTTCCTAACACCATGAAACCTTAAAAACCTAGTTATATACCTAAAGTTTTCTGGAATCAAAGTAAAACGACTATCATCAATAACATTACCTAAAGCATCAGGATCTTGATCAAACGCAAACAATTTTCCGTTTTCACCCAATCTATTCAAAATCTCTCTAGAATGACCACCGCCACCAAATGTAACATCTACATATACTCCGCCTTCTTTTATATCAAGCGCATCGATACTCTCATGTAATAAAACTGGATTATGATAACTCATCTACATCTGTATTTCCCATTACTTCTTCAGCTAAATCTGCAAAATCTAAAGCAGCATCATCAATAGCTTTCTCATACTTGTTTTTATCCCAAATCTCTATAATATTCACAGACGAAGACATTACAACTTGTTTTTGAATACCAGCAAAATCTAATAAATCCTTTGGTATTAAAACCCTACCTGTAGCATCAAACTCAACCATTTTTACACCCGCCGTAAATCTTCTAATAAAGTCGTTGTTCTTCTTTTTAAACTTATTTAATTTGTTGATTTTTTCCATCATCAAATTCCATTCCTGCATTGGATACAACTCCAAACAAGGCTGAAAAACAGCTCTTTTCATAACAAAACCATCTTGCAACACAGAAGACAACTGCTTCTTAAAGACCGATGAAACCATCACCCTTCCTTTAGCATCTGCCTTACATTCGTATGTACCAATTAGATTTATCACTTAAAAGTCTTTATAGACATCAAAAATAAATAATTTTTACCACTTTTTACCACTTTTTACCACATTGTTAATAAGTATTGAAAATCCCCTTTATTCATAGTAACTAGAACCTTGTTAAAAACCCTAATCTATTGATAATGAAATAAAATACTATGTTATAAAAAAGAACTACATTTGCGTTTAGTGAAAACCAAACAAAAATCAATGACTGATACGTTAAAAACCGAAGGAAAATTTATCTACGCTGAAGCTGGAGAAGGACCTACAATCATTGTTTTACATGGCTTAATGGGTGCTCTAAGTAATTTTGGAGCAACATTTAACCACTTTCCAAACAATGGTTATAAAGTAATTATACCAGAACTACCTTTATATTCTTTACCCCTTCTAAAAACCAATGTTAAACATTTAGCTTCGTTTTTAAAAGAGTTTTTAGAATACAAAAAAATAGATAACGCTATTTTATTAGGAAATTCTTTGGGCGGCCATATTGCCCTATATTTCACTAAACATTACCCTAATAAAGTAAGTGCACTTGTACTTACTGGTAGCTCTGGATTGTACGAAAAAGCTATGGGTGATAGTTTTCCAAAAAGAGGAAACTATGAATATATAGAACAAAAGGCAAGAGAAGTTTTTTACGACCCAGAAATTGCTACAAAAGAACTAGTTGATGATGTTTATAGTACTGTAAACGATAGAATAAAAGTTTTAAAGACTTTATCTATTGCTAAAAGTGCGATAAGACATAATATGGCAAATGATTTACCTGAAATGAAACAACCAACTTGTTTAATTTGGGGTAAACAAGACACCGTTACTCCACCTGATGTTGCAGATGAATTTAATAACCTTTTACCTAATTCAGATTTATTTTGGATTGATAAATGTGGACATGCTGCTATGATGGAAAAACCAGAAGAATTTAATACAATTCTTTTAGACTGGTTAACGTCTAGAAATATTTAAATCCTTACTGAATAAAGCTTCAAGAGCAAAGAACCTATTATAATGAAAATTAGATCTGCAGAATTTTTGATGAGTAACAGTAATGTTATTAAAGCACCAAAAGAAAGACTTCCAGAATATGCTTTTATTGGACGTTCCAATGTTGGAAAATCATCATTAATTAATATGTTAATGGAGCGTAAAGGTTTGGCTAAAATTTCTGGTAAACCTGGTAAAACCCAACTAATAAATCATTTTAAAATAAATGATGAGTGGTTTTTAGTAGATTTACCTGGTTATGGATATGCTCAAATTTCCAAAAAGAAAAGAACTATTTTTCAGTACTTTATAGAAAACTACTTTAAAGAAAGAGAACAACTAGTTTGTACTTTTGTTCTAATTGACAGCAGGCACGATCCTCAAAAAATTGACTTAGAATTTATGCAGTTTTTAGGTGAAAATCAGATTCCTTTTTGCCTTGTATTTACAAAAGCAGACAAACTTGGTAGCTCAAAACTAAATAAGCAAATTTCTTCTTACAAGAAGAAACTATTAAATACTTGGGAAACCTTACCAATGACATTTTTAACCTCTTCTTCTACAGGTTTAGGTCGAAAAGAGTTTTTAGACTTTATCGATGGCGTAAATGAAGATGTTGCAAAAGATTTTAAATAATCATTAATGCATTCTACAAAAGAAAACTTACAAGTTTTATTTGAAGACAATCATATAATTATTGTTAACAAACGCTCTGGAGACATTACACAAGGTGATAAAACCGGAGATAAGCCTTTAAGCGATGTTGTAAAAGAATACGTAAAAGACAAGTACAACAAAGCTGGTAATGTTTTTTTAGGTGTGGTACATAGATTAGACAGACCTACATCTGGCGTTATTATTTTTGCTCGAACATCAAAAGCATTAGAACGTTTAAACAAAATGTTACGCGATAAAACCATTAGCAAAACGTATTGGGCTATTGTAAAAAAACATCCAAAAAAAGAGAAAGATACTTTAGTAAATTACTTAAAAAAGAATCCAAAGAATAATAAATCATCCGTTTACGCTAAAGAAATAAAGGACTCTAAAAAAGCAATTTTACACTATAATATAATTAAGAAATTAGACAATTATACTTTAATTGAAGTTGATTTAGAAACAGGAAGACATCATCAAATTAGAGCACAGTTATCCTCTATTGGATTTCCTATTAAAGGAGATTTAAAATACGGTTTTGATAGAAGCAATAAAGATGGAAGTATACATTTACATGCTCGAAAAATAGTATTTATTCATCCGGTTTCTAAAGAAGAAATTTCGGTAATTGCTCCTACTCCAAATGAAGTTATTTGGAATGCCTGTAAGAATTAGTTTTATTATAATAACTTATATATTTTTTATGACACACGAAAAAACAGTTTCAGAAGCTATTAATTATAGAAGATCTGTAAGAGTTTATGATGCCAAAAAAACTATAGACAAAACTATTGTAAAAAAGTGCTTAGAACAAGCTGCTTTGGCTCCCAACAGCAGCAACATGCAATTGTGGGAGTTTTATCACATTACATCTAAAGAGACAATAGCAAAAATAGCCCCTTTTTGCTTCAATCAAAATGCAGCAAAAACAGCACAACAATTAGTTATTTTTGTTTCTAGAAAAGATTTATGGAAGAAAAGAGCAAAAGCTAATTTAGCATTTATAGACAAAAATTTTGGAGCAAAAAATCCTAAATCTACACAAAGCAGTAGAGAAAAAGTAGGCAGAAACTATTATGGGAAAATAATACCTTTTGCATATGCTGATTTTCTTGGTATTCTTGGTTTATTAAAATACGTTATGGTATCTATTATTGGAATTTTTAAGCCAATTTATAGACAAGTAAGAAAAAGCGACATGAGAATTGTAGCACATAAAACTTGTGGTTTAGCTGCTGAAAATTTTATGATATCTATGGCTGCAGAAGGATATGACACTTGCCCAATGGAAGGATCAGATACATTTCGCGTAAAAAAATTACTAGGTTTACCTTTTGGTTCAGAAATAAATATGATAGTTTCCTGTGGTATTAGAACAGAAAAAGGAGTTTATGGAGATCGTTTTAGAATCCCTTTTAACGAAGTTTACAAAGAGGTATAATTAAAAAGAAACTCTTTTCTTTCCTGAAACAAACTCATAAAAAATTCCAATCGTCAATCCCATAGTAACAAAATAAAGCATCTCTGTTAACGGAATATTCAAAAAAGTAATATCGTATTTAGTATTTGCCAATAAATAATATTTTCTCCAATAAGTAGGACTATAAAAAGTAAACAATGGAATATAAAACACCAATTGTATACACCAACTTAAAAGAGCTGTTACTAAAGACTCTTTAAACATATCTCTTCTAAAATAAAGCATAATAAACGCATAAAGTATATAAATACTACTGTATACAAAAATTGAATTTATTTTTAAAAGTCCTGTTAAAACATACACCGCAACAAAACTAGCTACAAACATTACATAAAACGTACGCTGTAGTTTTTTTTCCTTTCTGAAAGGGATCAATTGTAATTTAAAGACTGTTTCATAAATTGTAGATACTACACTTATTATTAATGCACCCATTAAAACATCTTCAAAATAAGCATATTCCATATTTATAATAGAAGGTGGAATCCAATAATCTCTAAAATGAAAATAATCTGTAAAAGGGGCAATTATCCCTCCAGCAACCGATGTTCTAATCAACTTTTTTCTTAAATCTTTTCTTTTAAAAAAAATAAAAATCCAAATTGGAACATAACAAAGGCACAAATAAAAAAAAGCGTATTCCTCTTTCATAAAATATTTTACTCAGGTTTAAAAATTAAAACATTTTTACTTTTTATAATTTCTTCTTTATTAATCTTCATCTTAAAAAAATCTCCATTTAAATATTTTTTAGCCTGATCTTTATAATGTTTACTAAAAACACGACCAGATTGACCTGTTGGCAAAATAGCCAAACTATTTTCTACATCAGAGAAATCTACAATTCTCCTTGTTGATGGGCCTGCTTTTACTTTATAAACACCTGTAGAATCTATATCATAAATCTGATTATTGATTACCTGATCTCCTCCGTTAGTAACAAAAGGGCCAACGTTAAAGTATTTTCTTAAAGCGGCAACCTCACCTACTGCATGTTTATATTCTACAGAAACAACTCTATCCCAAGTCCAATTTCCTACATTTTCTCCTAATTGATTTTGTAAGAAAGAAAATGTATTTCTAAAAGAGCTTGTTACTATTTCTTCTTTTGATTCTATTTTATCTTTAGTAGCAACATTATCCCACCAAACAGAGTTTACTCTCTTAGATTGTACTGGTAATACCTTTTCTATAAAAGGTGTGTTCTCAAACTGTTTAAAAGCTTCTCCCATTTCATCAGAAAAAGTGTTTTTCTGAAACTCATATACCATTCTATTATAAATTACTGGAGCAACTTCATTTTTATCAAAATTACCTTTCCATTTTTTTAATATTGATATAGCTTGTTTTTCACTTGCAGATAATTTATCCCTATTAATTGAATTCACAAAATCAGATGCAATTTTAGCAGCATTCGGCGATGTAGCGTCCATAATCATTTTAGCAACACCTTCCTTTGTCCAATCATTTTTAGGCTCTAATAATTGTACAATTCTCTCCCCTCTATCTTCATTTAAATAATATCCAGGATACAACATTCCTGCAATAGAATCTGGTTGATTATTTGCAGAATACACATAATTCCAACTCGGGTTAACAGCTTGTGGGTTTTGTTCAAAATCTAAGTATTCTAGTATTTCATCATCACCAGATGCTCCGTTTAAATAGGTTTTGGTGTATAATGAATCTCTATATTTATACAGTTTTCCAGAGGCAAACCAAGCTATATTATTTTTTGCATCACCATACATTATATTTAAACCTGGTGCATGTAATTTCTTTGTTCCTGCTTTAAATTCAGACAATGAATTTGCATGAGACAACTCGTAACCAACTTCTAACAACTCGTTTTTGTGCATAGTATAAATCCACTGCATAGCAATAGAGCGTGTGTCATCTATATGATCTAAAAGGCCATTCATTACTGGTCCGTGCTTACTTACTTTTATTGTATAAATAGAATCTTTTCTTCCTTTAATTTTAAGATGTTTCTCAATTAACTTATAATCAATAAACCCGTTTTCTGTTTTATACTGTAGTTTGTTATCAGGATTTTCTTCTTCTATATAAAAATCTATATCATCGTTTTCAAACATTGTTAAACCGTAGGCATAATTTCTATTATGTCCTAAAAGCGGGTAAGGCGTTAATGCTAAATTAAAACCATACATTTCATAATCTGGTGTTTTAATATGAGCTTGATACCAAACAGAAGGTTGAGAAAAACCAATATGAGGGTCGTTTGCAAAAATTACTTTTCCGTTTTTTGTTTTATCTGCTCCAATTACCCAAGAATTACTCCCAATAAAAGGAGATATTGGCAAAACATTATACAAATCGTGCATTGCTTTTGTAAAACTACCTGTTAATTCTGGTTTTGTTTCATTTTTTATATACGTTAAGTTTTCAAATTCTGCTCCTATTAATTCTTTAAAATAAGCAGTACCAAGCTTTTCTTTAACTTCATTTAAAAGTGGATCTGTTTTATGCGCAATAGCAAAACTAAAAGCCATATAACCATACACATTATACATATCTTTTAGCGTATATTTTTCTTTTTCTACACCTACCAAAGTGTATTCAATTGGCGTCTTACCATCTTCTATATATTGATTTACTCCTTCTAAATATGCTAAAGCTAATTTATAATGTTGAGAATTTTTATCTAAATTTTTAATAGTTTCATCAGAAGCTTCTTCAATACCTAATCCAGAAAAAAGTTTATCTGTTCGTATTAACTTTTCCCCAAAAATCTCAGACAATCTTCCTGCTGCAATTCTTCTAACCAAATCCATTTGCCATAACCTATCTTGTGCATGTACATATCCTAAAGCTATATATGCATCTTTTTGAGTTTCCGCATTAATATGAGGCACACCAATTTCATCAAAATAAACAGTAACTTTTTTAGTTAAATTATTAAGTACCAATTCTCCACTATAATTAGGCTGATACGTTTTAGAATACAACCAAGTACCAGTAATTACAAAAACGAATACTATAATTATAACTTTGAATATTTTTTTTAATAAATTCATTTTAAAAATTTTGAAGAAGTCAAAGATAATAGATTTAAATTGTATTTTTGAATCACTAATACTCTATGCTTACATGAAAAAAATTCAAATGGTAGACCTTCAAGGTCAATATCAACAAATTAAAGAAACTGTAGACAATTCTATACAAGAAGTACTAAATTCATCAACATATATAAACGGACCTTTAGTTAAAGAGTTTCAAAAAAATCTAGAAGACTATTTAGATGTAAAACACGTAATACCATGTGCAAATGGTACAGATGCTTTACAAATAGCAATGATGGGTTTAGGTTTAGAACAAGGTGACGAAGTTATTACAGCAGATTTTACATTTGCAGCAACTGTAGAAGTTATTGCCTTATTAAAGTTAACACCAGTTTTAGTAGATGTAGATTCTAAAACATATAATATAGATATTGATGCTCTAAAAAAAGCAATTACACCTAAAACAAAAGCTATTGTACCTGTTCATTTATTCGGACAAGTTGCAAATATGGATGCTATTCTAGAAATTGCAAGAGAACATAACTTGTTTATTATTGAAGATAATGCACAAGCAATTGGTGCAGATTACACGTTTAAAAACGGAACAAAACAAAAAGCCGGAACAATTGGTAATGTAGGTACAACTTCGTTTTTCCCTTCTAAAAACTTAGGTTGTTATGGAGATGGTGGAGCTATTTTTACAAATGATGATAAACTTGCTCACACTTTAAGAGGCATTGTAAATCATGGAATGTATACAAGGTACTACCATGATGTAGTTGGTGTTAACTCTAGGTTAGATTCTATTCAAGCAGGAGTTTTAAAGGCAAAATTACCTTTATTAGATTCATATTGTGAAGCTAGAAGAAATGCGGCTCGTTTTTACAACAATGCTTTTGCAAATAACTCTAGCATTACAACACCTACTACAGCTTCTTGTGATGAAGTTTGCGACACTTGCAACTGTCATGTTTTTCATCAATATACATTACAAATTACGAATGGAAAACGTGATGAATTACACAAACACTTATTAGGCAAAGGAATTCCTAATGCAATTTATTACCCTGTTGCTTTACATTCTCAAAAAGCATATAAAGATGCTAGATATAAAGAAGAAGATTTTCCTGTTACAAATAACTTAATAAAAACGGTTATTTCTTTACCTATGCATACAGAATTAGATAAAGAACAACTTACTTTTATCACAGAAAGCATTACAAATTTCTTAAAATAAAAACATTAAATTTATAATTACCCCAAATATGAAAAGAATATTAGTAACAGGAGGTTTAGGTTTTATAGGATCTCACACAGTAGTAGAATTACAAAACGAAGGTTTTGAAGTAGTAATTATTGATGATTTATCTAACACTACAATTTCTGTATTAGATAATATTACAGAGATTACAGGTATAAAACCCGAATTTCATCAAATAGATGTTAGAATCAAAAATGATTTAAAAACTTTTTTTGACAACAATAAAGTTGATGGAATTATTCATTTTGCAGCTTTTAAAGCCGTTGGAGAAAGCATTGCGAAACCCTTAGATTATTACGAAAACAACTTAAGCTCTCTTATCTATATTTTACAAGAAGTTAGAGATCGTAAACTAGATAACTTTATATTTTCTTCTTCTGCAACTGTTTATGGAGAACCAGATTCATCACCAATAACAGAAAATGCTCCTGTAAAGAAAGCTGAATCTGTATATGGAAACACTAAAAAAATTGGTGAAGAAATTATTAAAGATACAAGTAATGCATATGGTATTAATACAATAGCTTTACGTTATTTTAATCCTATTGGAGCACACCCAACTGCAAAAATTGGAGAACTTCCTTTAGGTGTTCCTGCCAATTTAATTCCTTTTGTTACACAAACTGCTGCAGGAATTAGAAAAGAATTATCTGTTTTTGGTGATGATTATCCTACTGAAGATGGAACAGCAATTCGTGACTACATACATGTTGTAGATTTAGCAAAGGCACATATTGCAGCATTAAAAAGGCTTATTAATAAAAACAATAAAAGCTCATTTGAGTTCTTTAATATTGGAACTGGTAAAGGAACTTCTGTTTTAGAAGTAATAAAAGCTTTTGAAAAAGTAAACGATTTAAAATTAAATTATAAAATTGTTGGCAGAAGAGAAGGTGATGTTATGACTTGCTATGCAGATACTACAATTGCAAACAAAGAATTGAAATGGAAAACAGAAATTAGCTTAGAAGAGGCTTTAAAATCTGCTTGGGAATGGCAACAAAAACAATCTGTTTAAGTTTTAAGACACCATTTTAAAATTCATAAAAAAACCTCAAAAGTCTAGTAACTTTTGAGGTTTTTTTATGAACTAACTGAGTATACTATTATCCTTTTACAGGAATAGAAACAATTGTATTTGCCCAACCTAAATGCATTGTAGCATTGTTTTCTTCACCATTAAAAGCTATAGAAAAAGCTTCAATAGACTTTTCTGATTTAGAAACTTTACCAGAAACTCTTACAACATCTTGGTCTTGTTTGTAAAAATAAGATCCCCAAATATTTTTATGAGTACTTAAAATTACCGTCCAATCTCCATCTGTAGGAATTGTAAACAAAGTATACGTTCCAGCTTTTACTTCTTTATCTCCAAAAGTTACATCTTTATAAAATGTAATTTCTGCAGCTTCGTTTGCTCCAGTTCTCCAAACCTTGTCTTTTGGTGCTAGTTTTTCTAAAGATCTACCTTTTAATTGTGGTCTACTATATACCACTTTTACTAATTTGTCTGCTTCTCTCCAATTTTTAGGATATGCAGAAGCATCCATAGGACTTACATCTAATTTAGAAAATTCTTGAGCAGTTGCTTCTGTTGACGAAATTAAAGAAATTGCAAAAACTGCAATTGATAAAATAGCTTTCTTCATGAGTTTAAAATATTTAAGTATTCGATTTTTAATATAACTTATAAGTCATCAAAGTTAGAAAACCTTACAATTTCACATCACTAATTTTCTGTTAATATTTTAATGACAACCACAATCTGTACTACAATTCTTTTTTTTCTTTGCGGTAAAAACATATTTTCTCATTAAAAAAGCTACAGCCAAAGCAACTAAAAAATAAACAATAACTTCTTGCATTAGCTTAAAATTTGATAGGTTAAAAATGCTGAAACATAAGCCAATAAAGCCAAGCCAAACAATTGAATTAATGGCCATTTCCAAGATTTTGTTTCTCGCTTAACAATTGCCAAAGTTGCCATACATTGCATTGCAAATGCATAAAACACCATTAAAGACATACCTACAGGAAAGTTAAAACGTTTTGCTCCAGTTTCAGAATTTATCTCTGAAGCCATTTTTTGCTTTATAGTTGCTGTATTTTCATCATCGGACTCTACACTATAAATAGTTGCCAAAGTACCTACAAAAACTTCTCTTGCAGCAAAAGATGTTATAAGCGCAATTCCTATTTTCCAATCGTAACCTAAAGGCTTTATTACAGGTTCAATTGTTTTTCCTAGAATTCCAATATAAGAGCTCTCTAACTTTAAAGATGCTATTTTTTGTTGGATTTCATCACCATTTAAATGCTGATTAGCTACGTTTTCTATAACAGATTTTTCGGCATTTTTATAATTAGATCCTCCGTTCGAAGCTAAAAACCACAATACAATTGATAATGCTAAAATAATTTTACCTGCACCAAAAACAAAAGCTTTGGTTTTTTCCACTACATCAAAAAACACATTTTTAACAGATGGCAACTTATAATTTGGCATTTCTACAACAAAAAATGACTTTGACTCTACTTTTAATGTTTTATGCAAAATATAAGCAGCTATTACTGCAGATGCAAAACCTAAAGCATATAAAGAAAGTAATACTAAACCTTGTAAATTTAAAAAACCTAGAATTTTTTTATCAGGAATTATTAAAGCTATCAAAATAGCATAAACCGGTAATCTTGCAGAACAGGTTGTAAAGGGTGTTACTAAAATAGTAATTAAACGTTCTTTCCAACTAGAAATAGTTCTTGTTGCCATAATTGCTGGAATTGCACATGCTGTTCCAGAAATTAACGGAATTACACTTTTTCCGTTCATTCCAAAACGTCTCATAATTTTATCCATTAAAAAGACAACTCTACTCATATAACCAGTTTCTTCTAAAATGGCAACAAATAAAAACAAGATTGCAATTTGAGGTATAAATATAATAACCCCTCCAATACCAGGTATAATCCCTTCTGTTAGTAAATCTGTAAGCACTCCATGAGGTAAATTACTCTTTGCAAAATCTGATAACTGCGCAAAAGTACCATCAATAAAATCCATTGGCACAGAAGCTAAATCAAAAATAGATTGAAATATAATTAATAGAATAAGACTAAATAATACATACCCGAATATTCTATGTGTAAAAATTCTATCTAGTTTACCACGTAAATCTGTTGCTTTCGATTTATCAACAATATAGGTTTTCTTTAAAATTTTATTAATTTCCTGGTAGCGATAAATAGTTTCTTTATGCTGATATTTTTTTAACTTAGAAGTATCTAATTTAAAAGCTAAAAGCTTCTTTTTTTCTTCTTTTGTAACCGTTTCTGGAAAACTACTTTGTGTTACCATCAACCATAATTCATACAAAGAATAATTTGGACTTATTTCTTTTAATCGATCAAAATAATCTGTATCAATTTTAGAATTTATACCACATAAAGGTGATGCTTTTGCTGCCACATGGCAACGAATAATTGCTTCTTTAACATCGTTAATTCCTTCATTTTTTCTTGCACTTATTAAAACAACCTCTGTGTTTAACTCTTTTTTGAGTAATGATAAATCTATAGATATACCTTTTCTATGCATTTGATCTACCATATTAATTGCCAATACAGTTGGTACTTCAAGATCTTTTATTTGAGAAAACAATAATAAGTTCCTCTTTAAATTCTCTACATCTGCTACTACTAAAATTACATCTGGCGATTCCTTTAAGTCTTTTTTAAGTAACGTTTTTAAAACAATACTCTCGTCTAAAGAAGTTGGATTTATACTGTAAGTACCCGGTAAATCTGTAATTAATGCATTTTGTGTAGAAGATAATTTACTTACACCTTCTTTTTTATCGACCGTAACACCTGGGTAATTACCTACTTTTTGATTTAATCCTGTAAGTTGGTTAAAAAGTGAAGTTTTACCTGTGTTAGGATTTCCTATTAAAGCAACTTTTATATCGTTTTTAGGCATTAGCTATTCGCTTTTAGAATTTGAATTTTTGAAGCAGTCTCTTTTCTAATTGCTAAATGACTTCCGTTAACACAGATGTATAATGGATCTTTTAGAGGAGCCAGCTGAATTAACTGAACTTCTGCTCCTGGTAAACAACCCATTTCTAATAGTTTTAGAGGAATAAAATCTAATGATTCTTCAGATATATAACCTATTTCTCCTTTTCGTAAAGATGCAATTGTGCTCAAATTTTCTATTTAGGAAGGCAAAGATAGGAATTTAGAATCATTCTAAACAAGTTATTCTCTAGTATATTCTTCTTTTAAAAGCACAACATCATTCTTTAGTTTTACCATGTCTTCTTTTTCAGTACCATCATAAAACCCACGAATACGTCTTTTTTTATCAATTAACACAAATTGTTCTGTATGTATAAAATCATTTTCACCACCATCACCACCTTCTAAAACAGCAAAGTAACTCTTTCTAGCAAGCTCATAAATATGTTTTTTAGAACCTGTTGTTACATTCCATTTTTCATCTATAACACCTTTTCTATCTGCATATTCTCTTAAAACAGAAACACTATCTATAGTTGGCGTAACTGAATGCGATAAAAACATAATATCATCATCTTTTTTGTAAAATTCTTGCAACTCACTCATATTGTATGCCATTGCTATACAAATAGTTTGGCAACGTGTAAAAAAGAAATCCGCAACGTAAATTTTATCTTTATAATTATTATTAGTGATAACTTCTCCGTTCTGATTAATCAACTCAAAATCTGAAATTGTATGATTTTTTCTGATGTGCTTTAGTGTAACATCAACTAAACTAGGGTTTACATCTGCAGGACTATAAATTTTTAATTTCTTATCAACTTTTAACAAATGATAAAAAACAGGAATAGCAACTGCTGAAAAAACTAGTAAAAAAATTAATGTTGGAAGTGATTTTTTAAAAAACTTAAAATCCATAAAAATGTAATTAACACTACAAATTTACGACTTAAAAATACCTTAAAAAAGGATTCAAAAGCAATATCATTCTAAAATCTATGTTAAAATAAAAATCAACTCAAAATTGTTCTTTTTATAGTCTCTTTAAAAACGTACATTTGCGACTATTTTAATTTTTGATTTTAACGCTGAATGGAAATATTAATAAAAGCATCACAATTTATTTTAAGTTTATCTTTATTAATTGTTTTGCATGAATTGGGGCATTTTATCCCTGCAAAATTATTTAAAACAAGAGTAGAAAAATTCTACTTATTCTTTGATTATAAATTCTCTATTTTTAAGAAAAAAATAGGAGATACAGTTTACGGTATTGGTTGGATTCCTTTAGGAGGTTATGTAAAAATCTCTGGAATGATTGATGAAAGCATGGATACCGAACAAATGGCTTTACCTCCACAACCTTGGGAATTTAGATCTAAACCCGCGTGGCAACGTCTAATAATTATGTTAGGTGGAGTTTTTGTAAACTTTGTTTTAGGTATTTTTATCTATATATGTTTAATGTGGGCTTATGGTGAAAAATATTTACCAAACGAAAACGTAAAAGACGGGGTTTGGGTACAAGACTCTTTAGCAATGAATTTAGGCCTACAAACTGGTGATAAAATATTAACTGTAGATGGTCTTAAAATTAAAAAATTTGCTGGTTTATCTTTAGAATTTATCAACGGTAATGATTTTCAAATAGAACGAAATGGTGAAGTAATTGATAAAAAAATTCCTACCGATTTTATTTCTCAATCAATGGATAGAGGTAAAAATGCAGGTCCTATTTTATACCCACGTTACCCGTTTGCAATTGGAAAAATTTCTGAAGATTCTCCTAATATAAAATCTGAATTGCAATCTAAAGATATTATAACTGCTATTAACGGAACTCCTATAAAATACTACGATGAGGCAAAAAATATTTTAGCTGAATATAAAGGACAAGATGTTTCTGCAACTATTTTAAGAGGCAAAGAATCTAAAGAAATAGCAGTAAAAATTACAGATGAAGGTAAATTAGGGGTTGTATTTACTGCTTTACCAGCTAAAGATTTAGAGCGATTAGGTTATTATGATTTAGCAGATATTGAATATTCATTTTCTGAAGCGGTACCTGCAGGGTGGAACAAATCTTGGAAAACGTTGACTGATTACGTGAAGCAATTGAAAAAAATATTTAATCCAAGTACTGGAGCTTATAAAGGTTTAGGTGGTTTTATTTCTATTGGAAGTATTTTTCCTGATGAATTTAGCGCAGAGTCTTTTTGGAACATCACAGCTTTCTTATCTATTATGTTAGGTTTTATGAACTTACTACCAATTCCTGCATTAGATGGTGGTCATGTAGTTTTTACTCTTTGGGAAATGATTACTGGTAAAAAACCAGGTGATAAATTTTTAGAATATGCACAAGTAATTGGCTTTGTGCTATTAATAGCATTATTACTTTTTGCAAACGGAAATGATATTTTTAGACTATTTAAATAGCAATATAAAACTTAAAAAAAGCCTCATAATTTTAAATTGTGAGGCTTTTTTTTAATAGACTCTTAAAGATTGATTAATAAAAGAAATCCAAGTATACAGAGCATTACACTTATCACAAGCATAGCTTTTTGACCCTGGAATTAATTTCACAATCCCTTGTCTAATCATTCTACGTTTAGATACTGACTTACATTTAGGACAAGCTTTCATTAGTTAGTTAGATTAGTTAGTTAGTAATTGTCTTTGTAGGAATTTAAAGTTCCTTAGCCAAAATACTTACATTTATACATTTAGGCATATATAAAACAATCATTTAAATATCTAAATGAAACACTTATAATCAAACTCTTTATGAAGTTTTATGTAATTAAAATCGAAAAAAGTACAACTATATTATTAATTTAAGAACAGACGACTAAACATTATACAAAAAAAAAGCTTCACAAAATTGTGAAGCTTTTTTTAGACTCTTAAAGAACGATTGATCAAAGAAAACCAAGTATACTCTACATTACAATTATCGCAAGCGTAGCTTTTAGCTCCTGGTATTAATTTCACAATCCCTTTTCTCCTCATTCTGTGTTTTGACAAAGATTTGCATTTAGGACAAGATTTCATTAGTTAGTTAGTTAGTTAATAATTCCTAATGGAGGAACACGCAATTTAATAAAATCATTTTAACAAAAACGAATAAACACTTAATATATTGATATTTAATTCACTAAAAAAAAATATCCGCTTTATACAAAGCGGATATTTTTAAAAACTTCTTCTATTAAATACTATTCTTCTTTCTTTTCTTCAACTATATCTAAAGAAATATCTTTTCCTTTTAAATAGTTTGGCAATTCCATACCAGCCATATTAAACATTTCTTGTAAAGGTGGTACAGCTTTATACATTCCAGAAATAAAGTTAGATGTAGATGTTTTTCCGTCTTTACTTCCTCCATTTTCCCAAACAGTTACTTTATCAATCTTAATATTTTTAATAGCTTCCGCTTGTGTTTTAACCAATTCTGGTAATTTATCAGCAATCAACAACAAGGCAGCATTTTGAGAATCGTTTCCTGCAGCTTTGACAATTTGATCTAAACCTGCTGCCTGTTTTGTTAATACTTCATATAAACCTTGTGCTTCTGCCTGCGCTTTAAATAGAATTGCATCTGCCTCACCTTTTGCAATTCTTCTAATATTTTCTGCTTGTGCTTCTGCATCTATTTCTACTTTACGTTTATCTATTTCTGCAGGTACAATAATATCTGCTAACTGAGAAGAACGTTCTCTTTCTGCTCTGGCAACTTCTGCTTCTTGCTCTGCAGCATAAGACTCTTTTAAAGCGTTTGCTGTTTGTACTTTTTCTGATGCTATTGCTGTACGTTCTGCTTCTGCTTCTCTTTGCCTTCTTAAAGAATCTGAATTAGCTACGGCTATTTTTGCTGTATTCTCTCCTTCTACTGCTTGTGCGTTTGCTGCTGCAACTTGGCTTCTTTCATCTTGTACTGCATTTGCTTCACCAATAGAACCATCTCTATTTTTTTCTGCTACCGATTTTCTTGCAGCGTTAATTGCATGTGCTGCTGCTTCTTTTCCTAGAGCTTCTATATATCCAGATTCATCAACAATATCAGTAATATTTACGTTAATTAATTTTAAACCAACTTTCTTTAGTTCTGTTTCTACAGATTGTGAAATATTGGTTAGAAACTTATCCCTATCGTTGTTAATTTCTTCAATATCCATCGATGCTACAACCAAACGTAACTGACCAAATATAATTTCTTGCGCTAAATCTTGAATACTATCTTGATCTAAACCTAATAATCTTTCTGCAGCATTTTGCATAATTCCTGGTTCTGTAGAAACTCCAATTGTAAATCTACTTGGTACATTTACACGAATATTTTGTTTAGAAAGTGCATTTACCAAATTAACTTCTATAGAAATTGGTGTTAAATCTAAAAATTGATAATCTTGAATTACTGGAAAAATGAAAGCTGCTCCACCATGAATACATTTAGCAGATTCACCACCACTAACTTTACCATACACCACTAAAATTCTGTCTGACGGACATCTTTTATAGCGTTTTATCATTGCGACTAGCAAGATAAAAATGAATAAAATGGCAATTCCTATTCCTATTAATCCTGCAAAAGGATTATTTTGTAGTACTATAAAATTTAGCATATTTTTTTTTTAGTTTTGAGGTTCTATAATTAATAATCCGTTGTTTGTTACTTCAATTACTTTAATAATTTTTCCTTGTTTTAAATCTTCATTATAATCTGTTAATGCTTCTAACTCTCTTAAAGCTCCCTGAATTTTTATTTGAATTTTACCGGTTCTAGACCTATTTGCACCCACCGTTAAATAAACTTCTCCTATTGCATTTAGAGCATTTTTCATTTTTAATGTTCCACTAGAAGTTAGTTTACTAATATAATAAAACATTGCTGCCATTATAGACATCATTGCTAAACCACAAATAATTGAAATAAAAATAGTTGTAGATTTTGTATTTCCTGCATCCATACTTGCAATTCCACTCCAACCAAAAATAGCAAAAAAAGCAACTACATTTTTAAATGTAAAAAATTGAAAACCTGCTCCAGTATCTGCGTCTATTTCTGCATCTACATCACCAATATCACCACCATCTGCACCAATAAAAGTGCTTACTAAAACAAATAAAAAAATTAAGGTAGAAACTCCTGTAATTACCCAATACGTTTTTTGAAAAGAAGTTAATTCTTGAAACCATTCCATCATAGCTAGTTCGTTTTTAAAGTGATTAAATATAAAGATTTTTGACCGAATAAAGTGAGTTATTCCATCAATATAAAGAAAAACCCATTTTTAAAGAAATCAACTTATAAAAGTGCTATTTAAGACTGATTTTAAATTTTATTTTTAAACCTATTTATTCTAGAAATAATTAGTTTAAAATACTAAAGTATAATTGAGCTTCTACTATTAGTAGTAAATATCTATGCTTTGTTACATTTTTTTTTAAATTCTTAAAATAAAAAAAAAGCCTTAATATAAAATATATCAAGACTTTTTAGAAAAACGGGGTAATTAAATTTCTTAAAAATTATAACGCAATCCAAATAAAACATTACTCCCAGGCATTGGTACAAAACCAGCTTCTATATAATCTGCATTAAAAATATTATTTGCAGTAACTGTTAAACTAAACTTATTAAAATCTACAAGTATAGAAGCATCCCAAACATTATAACTTGTACCAATAGTTCTTTCTGCATATTTATAAATAATGTTTTGTCTTACATTTTTAAATAACTTGCTTTCAAAACGAGTTATAAATTGGTGCTTTAAAGTATTTAAAGAATAACGAGATAAATCTTTATTCTGATCTAAAATATCATCTTCTAAGAAATTATATCCAAAAGATAATTTTTGATTGAATTCATTTATTTTAAAATGATAATCTGTGTTAAATTCAAAACCCTGAGTGCTTACTTTTGTAATATTAGTTGCTACATATTTAGATGACGGATCTGTGTTTGGCCTAATAAAATCTATTAAGTTCGTAGCATTTCTATTAAAAATCGCTAATGAAGTTGTAAATTTTCCAGAGATGTGTTTTAAACCAATTTCTTGAGAAAATGCTTCTTCTGGGTTTAAGTCAGGATTACCAGCAGTGCTACTATCATTATAGTACAAATCTGTGTATGTAGGTATTCTATATGTTAACCCTAAATTTCCATATACTTTTAAGTTGTCTGATAATTGATATCCAATATCTAACCCTGGAAATGCATGAAATTTAAAATCAGAAAAATAAGTAACAGCAACTCCTGGTGTAATATCTAATCTATCGTCTGCGAATTTAAAACGGTGTTCTAAAAACAAATTTGCCATCGTTCTATTTCTATTTCCTAAATTATTACTACTTATAAAAATTCTAGAAACATCTAACCCAAAACCTGTAATTCCAATATTAGAAGTATAAGAAGCATTTGCTTCTACACCTACTTTATTAGTAATATGCAGATTTCTATACACACTTGGGTTATCTCTTATATACACATAATCATCTTCACCTCTTTTCCAATATACTCTTGGTGTAATTTTTAAATTTTCTGTTCTAAAAGTTGATGAAACACTAAATAAACTACTCTGTGTTTCTTCATATTGCTCTGTAGCACTTTCTCTAGCATAAAACCCATTTGCTCCAAATTTTTTATCAAAAAAAGTAGCTAAAACCTCTATAGGTTGTTTCTTTTTATTAAAAACTCCTTTTAATAAATAATTATAATTATTATAATCTGTATTATGCATGTAACCATCTGAAGTTAGAACACCAACATGGGCAATTATAGATGAATTTTCAAACTCTTTACCAACAGTTACAGAACCGTTTAATTGCCCAAAAGAACCTGCCTCAATATTTACAGAAACTGTATTCTCTAATTTCTTTTTAGTAACAATATTTATAGCTCCTGTAAATGCATTTTGCCCAAAAACCCTAGCTGCAGGACCTTTTATAATTTCTATTCTTTCTATAACTTCTATAGGTAAAGCTGCATTTAATGTATGATGTCCTGTTTGTGCATCATCCATTTTAACGCCATCAATTAACAATAAAGTTTGATCGAAACCACCACCTCTAATATATAAATCTGCTTGACTACCTGATGTTCCTCTTCTTCTAACATCTACACCTGCCACTTGCTGTAATAGATCTGCAACATTAGTAGCTGCACTATTTTTTATATCTTTTGCTGTAATTACATTTATAGTTCTAGAGTTTTCCTTAAATGGTAAATCTATTCGAGTAGATTTTATTAAAATAGTATCTAGTCTTTGTATTTTATTGTTTTCTTGAGAAAACAAATTTATATGCAATACTAAAAGAGCAATAATGATTAATTTACTTTTGTTCATTTTAATTATTATTTTAATTTTAAAACGCAGCAAAAATCGTAACTTTCCGGACGATTAAACTAGTCCAGTTTTAAAATGATAGATAGTCCGGTTAGTATTCTGCTTAAACAACTTATTGATTTTAATAAATCGATACCTCAACCCGTATATATACAAGTTTCACAACAAATAATAAATGCAATACAACGTAGATATTTAACAAAAGGTTCTCTTCTACCAGGAACACGTGTTTTAGGGCAATTATTAAAAATTCATAGAAATACGGCGGTTGCTATTTACGAAGAATTAGCCTCACAAGGTTGGGTAGAAATTATACCTAATAAAGGCACATTTATTTTGGAACCAGAGCAAAAAACAGCAAAAATTAAAGCGCCTTCTCAAAAAATAAATCAAGCTTATACATATGCAAGATCAACTGGGTTTCCATTTCAAAATTCATTTCATTTAGCTTCAACTACTCAATTAACAAATGCAGCATATACCATAAACGACGGAAAACCAGATTTACGTTTACATCCTGTACATGAATTTACAAGATGGTATAGTGCAGCTATGAAACGAAAAACACTCATCAAAAAATGGAACAGACCTAATGAATCTTCTTATTCTTTATTTCAAACACAACTTTGTAATTATTTAAACGCAACAAGAGGTTTTCATATCAGCACAAAAAACGTACTAAATACACGTAGTACAGAAATGAGTTTGTACATCGTATCGCAATTATTAATAAAACAAAATGATGTTGTATTAGTTGGTCATTTAAGTAATTATGCTGCTAACATGATTTTTCAGCAAGCAAAAGCAACGATTAAAACAATCCCGGTAGATAAAGATGGTTTAGATGTTTCCTACATAAAAAAGCATTTTGTAAAACACAGTATTCGTTGTGTATACATATGCGCGCACAGAGATTACCCTACAATGGTAAAACTAAGTGCAGAGCGTCGTTTAGCATTATTGCAACTAGCAAAAGAATACGGTTTTGCAATTATTGAAGATGATTATGATTACGACTTTCAATTCGATGGTTCTGCTATGTTACCAATGGCTAGTGCAGATGTAAATGGTATGGTTATTTATTTAGGTAAATTGGGGCAATCTTTATTTCCTAGTTTTCAAACAGGGTTTGTGGTAGCACCAGAAAACTTAATTTCTGAAGCTAATAACTATTTACAATTACTCGACCAACAAGGAGATTTAATTCAAGAACAAATGTTATCTGAGTTAATTAATGAAGGTGAAATTTATCGACTAATGAAAAAAAACATTGTCGTCTATAAACAAAGACGAGATTGTTTGTGCAAACTCTTAATTAGATATTTTACAGAAATAGCACAATGGGAAATCCCTTCTGGCGGATTAGCTATTTGGCTACAATTTCAAACAAACATCTCATTGGTAAAACTAGCCGAAGAAGCCGAAAAAAACAATTTATTTATACCAAAAACAATTTTGTATCAAAATAAAAACACCTGTGCTATTCGTTTTGGGTTTGGTCACTTATCTATGGAAGAAATAGAAACGGTAATCATAAAGTTAAAAAACGCTTATAATAAGGTAACTAAAAAATCTATTGATAATTAGTTTTATTTAATCGATTAAGATATTAACAACTTCATTTTTCCTGCTATTTTTTTGATACTTTTATAGCATGTTTGCATTGGTCGATTGTAATAATTTTTATGCTTCTTGTGAGCGGGTATTTAACCCGAACTTACAAGGAAAACCAATTGCTATTTTAAGCAATAATGATGGTTGTGTTATTTCTATGAGTGATGAAGCTAAGAAATTACAACTGCCATTTGGTGCGCCCATTTTTAAATGGGAACAATTTTGTAAAGCAAATAATATTACAATTTTATCTTCTAATTATCCGCTGTATGGAGATATGAGTGCAAGAGTTATGAATATTCTTGCTGATTTTTCGCCAGACGTAGAAGTCTATTCTATTGATGAATCCTTTTTGGAATTAAAAGGTTTTGAAAATTATAATTTAGAAGAATATGCAGCAAAAATGAGAAGTCGTATTTTAAAATGGACTGGCATACCAACTTGTGTAGGAATTGCACCTACAAAAGCATTAACTAAAGTTGCCAACAAAATTGCACGGTCTAACATAAAACAGTCTAAAGGAGTTTGCATTATAGATTCTGAAGAAAATAGAATTAAAGCATTAAAGTGGACAAAAATTGGCAACGTTTGGGGAATTGGAAGGCGCTTAAAAAAACGATTACAAGACAAAGGTTGTGTAACTGCATATGATTTTACTCAATTATCTAGCGATTGGGTTTTAAAAGAATTTTCTATTGTAACATGGCGCTTACAAAAAGATTTACAAGGCATATCTAAAATACCATTAGAAGATGTCGTTTCTTCTAAAAAAATGATTGCAACCACACGTAGTTTCGAATATACATATGCAGATATTGATAATATTAAAGAACGGATTTCTACGTTTGCAGCAAGTTGTGCCGAAAAATTACGAAAACAAAATTCGAGTTGTCATATGTTAATAATACAGCTCTCTAGCGATAGACATAAAAAAGAAGTACAACAACACAGAGAAAGTAAAACTGTTCTTTTCTCTTACCCAACAGACTCTACTCTAACTATTTCTAACGCAGCAATAGCAGCTGTTAAGACAATTTTTAAACCAGGCATTAAATACAAAAGAGCAGGCGTAATTGTTACAGGTTTGGTACCAAATGATAATTTTCAATTAAACTTATTCTCTAGTGAAAATCCTAAACACAAACCTTTAATGTCTGTGATAGATAAATTGAATAAAAAGTTTAAAACTGATAAAATTAAATTAGGAAACCAAGATTTAAACCGCACATGGAAAATGCGACAAGAACGGTTGTCACCGAAATTTACAACCAATATTAACGAAGTTATAACCGTAAAATAAAATACTTTTAATGAATGATGATTACAAAATTATAGCAACTTTTGAGTATTCTACAGAAGCACATGTTACAAAATCTAGATTAGATTCAGAAGGTTTTAAAACAATGTTAATGGATGAAAAAACGATAGATACAGATCCGTTAGTAAGCAATGCCATTGGTGGCGTAAAATTATTAGTACATAAAAATGATTTTGACAAAGCTATTGGTATTTATAACGAAATAAGAACCTACCAAAAAGATAAAAATGGAGATGCTATTTTTTGTATTGAATGTAACTCTAACAGAATTTTAATTGCGCCTATTCAAAGAAAAAATGTTTTTTATATGTTATTCCCATTTTTTGAAAAAACAAGGCATATTTGTAATAATTGTAAAACAATTTTTTAATTATAAAATAATAACTGAAAAATTTAAAGAAATGTTATAATTTGCATTCAAATGGAAACTTCTAAAACACTTACTTTTTTTACACCAAAAGCTTCTACAGGAAATGGGGCTGTATTTGTTGATACTGGTATTTCTGCCGGATTCCCTTCTCCTGCAGACGATTTTAGAGAAACAAGAATTTCTTTAGATGATGAACTCATTCATAACAAAGACGCTACTTTTTTTGCTAAAGTAAAAGGACAATCTATGATTGATGCTGGTTTAGACGATAACGATTTATTGGTTATTGATAGAAGTTTAGAACCTGCAAATAATAAAATTGCCGTTTGTTTTTTAGATGGTGAATTTACCGTAAAACGTTTACGTGTAGAAAAAAATGAAGTTTGGTTACAACCAGAAAATCCTAATTATCCTATTATAAATATTACAGAAGAGAATGATTTTATGATTTGGGGTATTGTAACAAACGTTATAAAAAAAGTTTAAAATTATCTTTTTTTAATACTTTATTATTGTTTTTCGATAATTTTTATATATTTGCAATGTCAAA
>CAJQQH010000064.1 GCA_905480405.1 uncultured Polaribacter sp.
AAACACATCTACATTATTTATAGACGGATTTATAATCGTACTTTTTGATTGATAGTTACTTAATAAACTAAGTTTTTCCTTTATTTTTTGAGCTTCTTCAAACTCCATCTTCTCAGCAAAACTCATCATCATTACTTGAAATTTATCTAAGCTTTCTTTAAAGTTACCTTTGATAATATTTCTAATTTCTTTGATAGACTCATTATAATTAGCTTCCGTTTCTAAAGCTTCACAAGCACCTTTACAATTTTTTAAATGATATTCTAAACAGACTTTATATTTGCCTTCGTTCACATTTTTATGACTTAAATCGTAATTACAAGTTCTTAATGAATAGAGTTCTTTTATCAAATCTAATAAGACTCTAACTGTTCTTACAGATGTATAAGTGCCAAAATATTCAGAACCATCTTTAATTACTCTTCTTGTTGTAAAAATTCTTGGTAAACGTTCTTTTTTGATGCAAATCCAAGGATAACTTTTATCATCCTTTAACAGCACATTATAACGTGGCTTATATTTTTTAATTAAATTATTTTCTAATAAAAGCGCATCTGTTTCTGTGTTTACAACAATATGCTTTATTCTAACAATTTTTTTTACAAGAACTCTAGTCTTGCCATTTTCATGGTTTTTATTAAAATAAGAAGCAACTCTTTTTTTTAAATTCTTAGCTTTACCAACATAAATGATCACATCTTCTTTATCAAAATATTGATAAACACCTGGTTCATTAGGTAAGGTTTTTACTTGAAGTTCTAAAGGTGTTGGCATAAAACGAAATTACGTTTTTTAGGATAAAAACAAGAAAAAACAGATATCAATATACTAATACGATAAAACATTTTTTTTCCAACAAATTAGTTAATAATAATCCTACTTTTACTTATATTATTTATTAATTTTAATCCATAACTAAATTAATTTTACAAAAGTCAAAAAGGAATCAATTTGATGAATTATAATGATTTTATAACAAATACATGTTATTTACTATTGATTATAAATACCCTAGTATTTACGATTAGTTATAATAGTAAAAACAAAGCCTCTAAATACTTTATCATGTATTTAATACTTTGTCTTTTTGTTCAACTTTTTTCAAGTATTTTATCTGATTTAAGGCAAAACAACCTCTATCTATTTCACTATTTTATAACCGGACAGTTTATTTTTTTAAGTCTACTTTTCTCTAAATTACAAGAATTTAAAAAAATTAAAAAATTGATTAGATCATTAGCTTTTGTGATCGCACTGTCTATTATTTTATATTTTTATAAAACACCGGATGCTTTAAATAAATGGAATGTATTAGAAATTTCACTTACATCTATACCCTTATTAATCTATAGCTTTTTGTTTTTTGTAAAAAAGATATCCAATGATAAAGACAAGAAATATATCTACTTTAATTCTGGGTTCTTTGTATATACACTTTGCAGTACTTTAATTTTTAGTGTAGGGAATATAGGTACTAGAACATTAAAATTATACGTTTGGGATATTAATAATATTTTATACATTATTTTTCAAATCTTAATTTTTGTAGAATGGTATAAAAACTTTAAACCTAGTTTCAAAAAGAGAACATAATCTAATTTTATAACAAAACAGAAAACCAAGTATAAACACCTGATTTTTAAAAATCTAAACAAACACAGAAGATAAACTACTATATTTACAATAACTTATTTTTCTGTAACTTCGTTTTGATTTTTCAAGCCCCTTTATGGAAATATTATTTACTCAAGAAAATCAATTGATAATTATAGTCTTAATAGGTGTTTTATTACTCCTTTTAATGGGGGTTGCTCTTTTATTATTTTTCTTCTTATCTAGAAAAAAAATAGTGGAAAAAGAATTAGAGAAAAACACTTTAGAAATTAATCATCAAAAAGAAATTATTCAATCTATAATTATTACCCAAGAAGAAGAACGTAAACGCATTGCGCAAGACTTACATGATGATATTAGTTCTAAACTAAATGTAATTAACTTAAATGCAAATCTTTTAAAAGACGGCGAGTTAACACCAGAAGAATACACCGTCGTTAATAATGGCATTTTAGAGGCAACCGAAAAAACTTTAGAAAGTGCGCGTAAAATTGCTCACAACTTATTACCTCCAATATTAGAAGAATTTGGATTTAAAGATGCTGTTGAGGAACTAGCAGATTCTTTTAATAATAGTAGAAAAATTAATATAGAATATACAATCAACTATCCAAAAAAACAATTAATTCCACAAAACGAATTGCACTTATTTAGAATTACTCAAGAATTAATTAATAATTCTGTGAGACACGGAAAAGCAAATAATAGTGTTATAGATATCTCATTTAAAAACGACACGTTAATTTTTAATTATACAGATAATGGTGTTGGTTTTAATTCTGATAATGTGGATCACAAAAAAGGGCTTGGCATGAAAAATATTGAAAGTAGAGTTTCTTTATTAAATGGAAAATATACTATTGGAAGTGAAATTGGTAAAGGTTTTAAAATTAGAATTGAGATATAATAAATTATGAAAAAAATTAATATCGCTATTGCTGATGATGAAGAACTATTTAGAAAAGGAATGCGTTTTCTACTAGAAAGAGAAACAAATTTTAACATTACTTATGAAGCTGAAAATGGTAAAAAACTCATCGGATTTATTTCTACAACAAAAGAAGTACCTGATATTATTTTGATGGATTTAAAAATGCCAGAAATGAACGGAATAGAGGCTACTAAGTTTATTCATAAAGCGCATCCTAATATTAAAATAATTGCATTAACAAGTTATGGAGGAAAATCTTTTATAACAAATATGATTGATGTTGGTGCATCTTCTTATTTACTTAAAAATACTAGTCCAAAAATAGTAATTCGTACTATAAACAAAGTGCATGAAAAAGGGTTTTATTATGATGAAAAAGTATTAAAAATTATTCATGAAAACATTATTTCATCAAGCGGAAAACGCATAAAAAATGATTTAGATAAAAAACTACTTTCAAAAAGAGAAATTGAGGTTTTAGAACTTATTTGCGAACAATTTACTACTTTAGAAATTGCAGATAAACTCTGTATCAGTTCAAGAACTGTAGAAGGGCATAGAATTAATCTACTTTTAAAAACACAATCAAAAAACGTTGCTGGTCTTGTTATTTATGGTATTCAAAAGAAGTTAATTGAAATCACACCAGATTTCAATATTTAAATTCTAAACCACTTCTTTTCTTCTAAACACACAAACAGTAGAAGGAAAAAACTCCTATTAAAAGATTATAAAACCACATAAAACACTAACTGTAAGATTACTATAAAAAACAGTAATTTTTATAAATCACGTATAACTACGTGTTTTTTTTTCTCACTTTTTATTTATTTTTATAATAGATTAACTGCATATATCACATGTAAATTTCAATCAACTAAAAATAGCGTTCTGAACTTCAAAGCACAGAAAAACAATATAAAAAGAGGAAGTAATATTACTTGTAAAAAGGCTGTCAAATTAATTTTTGACAGCCTTTTTTTATTATTAATCAACTTTTTGAAAACTAGCAGAAAAACCAGAATTCGTATTATCTACAACTTGCCATCCGTAAATAGCTGATAATTGATAAATCTTAGAAATTTCTTCAAAAAAACGAATTTTAGCCTCCTTTTTTAAGCTAGAAATCTCCGTAGTTTCTTTAATTTTTTCAATGCTTTTTTTATTGATCTTATTCAATTCTTCTTTTGAAAATGAATTAAACTGACTTTGTTTTAAGTCGAAGTATTTAACATCAGGAGAAATAGTAATTTCTTCTTTTGGAATTTTATTAATGTAAATTTTTTTCTCTAAAGAATCTATTTGAATCTCTAGCTTAGATAAATCATAACCAACCTCTACCTTTGCATTTACTGTAACAATTGCTTGTTTATCAAAAGAGACATAATCGTAAAAGTATTTTTTAGAATCTGAGAAATTGTAAACTTCAGAGAAATTTCCGCTAGATACAACCAGCTTACTCATGTTTTTAATAGAACTTACAACAACCTCTATTTCTTCGTGTGTTTGGTGTTTGTCATTTTTTTGATACCAAAATTTGGCTATAAAAAAACCAGCTAAAAAAACGAGAATATATCTTGATATACGCATATGTGAGAATTTAGATGTTTAATTTATAACAGTTAAAAACGGGTTAGATTACTAAATTTATGCTTCCGTTTTCTCTATTTCTTTTTCTTCTTTTGGAAAAGCTTGCTTGCTAAAAATAAAAAGTAAAGCTACTCCAATAGATATGTAAGCATCTGCAGGGTTAAAAATATATTGAAAAAATGTAAACATATCTCCACCAATAAAAGGAATCCATTCTGGTAAATTACCACTCCAAATAGGAAAATAAAACATATCTACAACTTTACCGTAAAGCATTTCTCCATAAGGTTCGTCTGCAAATAATGTTGCTACTTTATGATTAGAATCATCAAAAATAATACCGTAAAAAAGAGAATCTATAATATTACCAACAGCACCAGAAAAAATAAGGGAAATACCAACTATAACCGCATTATGCACTTTACGCTTTATATTACCAGCCAACCAATAAATAATAGCAGAAACAGCTACAATTCTAAATAAAGTTAAGAAAAGCTTCCCAGCTTTACCTCCAAACTCAAAACCCATAGCCATTCCGTTATTTTCTACAAAATGGATTCTAAACCAATCGAAAACAACAACTTCTTCACCTAAAACAAAGTTAGTTTTAACATATATTTTTATAACTTGGTCTAAAATTATAGTTACTAAAATAGTAAGAATTGCAATAGTCTTTTTTGACATTTTTGTGGTTTTGAAGTCACAAAAATAACAATATTATTCAGAATAAATTAAATGTTATCTATTCTCTCTATAAGTTCCTGTTCATAAGGTGAAACTATTACAAATTTGATCTTGTTTTTAAGATTAATTTATAAATTTTTGATTTTTATTCTCCTATTTTTGAAAACCTCTCTTTTATCTTAAAAAGAAAACAACAGTAATTTTAAAAATATGAAACATACTCTACTAACCTTCTTAATTCTTTTTTCAATAGTGCCTTTAATGGCTCAAAAAAATTCTTTTATAAAAGAATATTTAGAACGATTAGAAAATTCTAAAAAGTATACTTTGCTTGTTGCCGAAAAAATGCCGGAAAGTAAATATAATTTTAAAGCATCTGAAGGTTCTTTGTCTTTTGCACAAAACTTATTACACATTGGTTTTGCTATGGATTGGCATAGCCAATCTCTTTTAGGGGGAAGAAAAGCCAGAACTTGGCAAACAGATACTGTTTTTAAAGTTGACAAAAAAACTAAAAAAGAAATGATTGTTTTGATTGATAAAACATTTGATGAAGCAATAAAATTAATATCAGAATTTGAGATAAAACAACTAGATGATAGACTGGATTACTTTGGTTTAAGTAGAACAAAAAGGCAAATTTTACTTTTACTTGCAGATCATATTACACATCATAGAGGGCAAATGCTAGTATACTTGAGACTAAATAAACTTGTACCTCCAAGATATGTTTTATTTCAATAAAACTATTCTGTCTTTAAAAACACATTCCCTTTTATCGTATTAATTTTTAGTTTATTATTGGAAGTGCTTTGTGTTTTTTTATATTTTTTCTGCTTTAAAACACCATCAATTTCAATTTTTCCTTTATTCGATTTTACATCAATATCTGTATTTTTTATTGATGCATATACATTTCCTGAATACAATTTAATTGATGTATTTGCTTGTATTTCATTCAGTTTTACTATTCCATTTTCTATATAAATTGCCAAATCATTTTTATGGTTTTTAGACTCAATATCTGTATTTTCTCCATAAATGTAAACCATTTTTCCTTTTGGAATTTTAATAATGGAATTAGCTCTTTGCAGCCTTTTAGTAATGAATTTTCTAAAAACAACTTCTCTGGTTTCAGTTCCTTCAAAAGCAAATTTTATGTTTACTGTTTTTTCGCTATTTTCTAATATAATAAATTGAGAATCGTAACTTTCTGCATACAAGTATACCTCAACAAAATCAGAATTAGAATTCTCCAGAATAATAGTATCTAAACCAACTGTGTAAATATTAATTTCAGTTGCATTTGTCTCAAACTTTTTATTGATTTTTTTTTGAGAAAAAGTAATAACTGAAATCAATAAAAAAAACATCAAAAAACGGCTATTCATAAATCGGCTATTGAAGTATTATTTTCTTTTGAAGACTTCCTTTTTTTGTATCTAAATAAATAATATACAGTCCTTTTGGTAAATTTTTAATTGGGTAATAATCCTTATCAATAAGATTTTCTGTACGTATTAATTTCCCTAAAACATCATACAGTTTTATAGATTTTTTTCCTGAAGGCAGGTTTAAAAATTGAATTTTATCCTCATTTACAAATATTTGTATTGTTGATGAATCTAAATCATCTATACCTAATGTTTCTGATGATGTGTGTATAAAAAATCGTCCTGAACCATTTATTGATGAACTACTTGTAAAGGTATAAAAAGCTTCATTGGTTTTCATTAAAGTAAAAGTTTCTTTTTCTCTATCTTCCAAATAAACACGTTTAGTTACATCAATATTTTTAGCTTCTAAATTGATTTGTATTGCTGTATTTGCTGGTGCAATAATACCCACTGGAATTATAATGGAAAAATCTTTAGGAATAGATTGAATGGCTAATTTCATGTCTTCTTCTTCATTTACCAATTTTGTATACACTTCAAAACTACTAGAAACTCCTGCATATAAAGAGCTATCATAACCATTATCAAAACCTTCTGTTGTATTATCTATATAAAAAACATCTGCATATTTTTCATTCTTTCCACTACTCAAAAACAATCTAATTTCTGGTCTTACTTGTTCACTTTTTATAAATGAACTTGATTGATGATTTTGCATTGCTGTAGTAAAATAGACTGAACCTCCTACTGACTTCGATTTTACAAAAAAGCCTTGACCAGGAGCAATAAATTTACTTGATGATGTATGATTTATTGGAGGATAAGAGCTTCCATTCCAAATCCAAATGGTTTGTTCTTCTAAAACACCAGAATTAATTGTTAAAAAGTTATTTGTGACATCTGCATTTGTATTTAAGGGGATATAAGAAGGATAGACATTTCCAATTAAATTAAACGCATTACTTGTTCCTTTAACAATTTCTTCTGTAGAATTTGTTGTTAAAATTGTACCCGTAAATGTGAGGTTTCCTGCTGATGTTCTTAGTGTAGAATATCCTTTACCTTCTTCAAATGAAGAAGATTCTCCTGCTAACATATAATCCCATTTTCCTTGAATATTGTCATAAGAAGCAATACCTCTTTGACTTGTATTAGAAGTTCCTGAAGCAATTGAATTTGCAGCTACCCAATCATTATCATAATTCTGGCCTGTTACTGGTGAGCTAACCAAATGCCAATCTGTTGATACAGCTCTATTATAAGTTATGTTTCCAGTAGAAGTTCCTTCCACAATAATACTTCCAGAATTAGTTTCAGTAGAATTTATATTTAATGCCCCTTCATTAATTAAGTTTTCCTTTAGTGTTAAAGCTGCTTGCTCATTTAACGTAAGTTCTGCATTGTTTTCTATAGAAAGATTATCTATAATAACAGTAGAATTTAAAACTGGTTGTATAGTTGTATTTGGTATTTTAACATCTATGTCTATTTCTGGTAAAACATTAGACCAATTTCCAGCATTTGTCCAATCAGTATCTATAGCACCAGTCCAACTGGTTAAATCATTACCTTTAAATTGTCCTGTATAAAAACCCCTACCAAAAGTACTTGCTAAAATAGTATTATCAACTGTTCTTAAACTCAAAGAAGTTACAACAACATTAGACATTCCATTATATGATTGATTCCAAATTGGAGAAGCATCTTTAAAATTACTGGTATTCCAAACCCCTAATTCTGAGCCTACAATAACCTCATCATTATTTAAAGGATTCATTAAAATACATCTTACATTTATGTCTGGAAAGTTGCCTTCTTTATTTGCCCAAGTTGTTCCTCCATTATCTGTGTACCAAATACTTTCTACACCAAAATTGTAAAAAGTAACCATAATTTCATTTTCTGATGCTCCAAATTCTACAGAAGAAATATTACCCAAAAAAGAACCACCAGAAATATCTGTAAAAGTTGGTGTAGCTGTATTTGCGTTTTCCACTTTTATCAATTTACCCGCTCTTGTTCCTAAAAAAACTTTAGATGAGGCTGTTGTAAAAGGTGATACTTTTATGGCAGAAATATTGACAATCAAAGCATCTGTGATATTGGTTCTTGTTGGTGAATTTGTTGTGATATCTGTATATCGTGCTAAATGAGTATCTCCATTAGAATACAGAATATCTAAATTATCATCTAATGCCATCGCATTTACAAATCTTCCATCACTACTTGATGCAATAGTAACTCCTGTTCCTGTGTAAGGTAAATCGTACCTATAAATAATATTATACAAATTCGAAATAAGCATATAACCACCATCTTTGTCAATAAAACAATGGGTTCCATCACCTCTGTTTGTTTTCACTGCTGCATTTATTCCACTAGTGGCTTCATCAAGAAAAAGGTTTCCATTATCTTGAGTACCTCCAATAATGTATTCTGGATCTGTGGTTTGACTGATAGCTGCATTATAAAACTGAATGGTATTATAGTCTTTGTTTCTCTCTTCTATTGCAGTATCACTTGTAGGTGCTGCTGATAATGAGGTAGCATAAAAAACTCCTCCATCATTTCCAAATACTGCTATATTAGAATCAGTTGGATGAAAAGCCATACTATGATGATCTGCATGAACATAAGAAACAGTAGTACCAGTTAAAACAGTACTTGGAGTCGTTTTTGATAATTGACTCCAAGAAGTTCCACTATCTGTTGTTCTAAATAAATTTATTCCACCTACATAAGCAATTGCATCATTACTATGATCAACTTCTATTACTAAATTATACCAAGCTTGACTTCTTGTAAAATCATCAGCAGAAATACTACTTGTTTCATCATTAGGCAATGTTAGAGAAGTTGGTGATGTAGCAAAAGCATCTGTGGTTTTTAACAATGAAATAAAAGGAGCAACAAAATTAGAACCGCTTATGGTTCCCACTTCTCCTAAAACATATACTGTATTAGTGTTTGTTTTAGAAACTGCTATTTCTGTTCTTCTACCATCTGTGATTGTATGTTTTAAAGTAAATGAAGTTCCATCAATACTACTATAAATGCGACCTCCTCCATCTCCATTTATGTTTCTTGTAGTACTTAACCAAAGTGTATTATCTGTTGATAATTCAAAATTGTTAGGAGCTACAGAATTACCATTAACATCTAATGTAATTTGAGACCAATTTGCACCATCATCAGTAGATTTATAAATTCCATAATCATTTCTACCAATATAAGTAGAAATAGGATTTGAACTATAAAAACTACCACCAATAGCCGCAAAAACTTCAGAATCATCAGTAGTTACATTGCTTCCATCTGCATCTCTAACAATAATATCTGTCATAAAATAGGTTCCAGAAACTTCAATAGTACCAGAATTTGTAGTAGTTCCTCTTATTTGATACACGTTGTTCCAGGTTGCTCCACCATCTGTAGACTTCCAAATTCCATTTCCCAAAGCTTGCTGTGGATTATACAATTCTCCTGTACCTATATACATTATTTGCGAATTATTAGGATCTACAGCCATACAAGTAACTGATAAATTATCATCAATACCAACTTGTGTCCAAGAAGAATTTTCGTCTGTAATATCATCATTTACCCAAAGACCTCCACTTACTCCACCTGCAAAAACACGTTTATGAGTCATATCATTTGGATCGAACATTACCATTCTTGTTCTACCTCCAACATTATTTGGACCTCTTTCTATCCACTGATTGTCTATTGCATCTCCAGGAGTTCTTTGTTGATAAGCTCTTTTTTCCTTTAATTCTTGTTGGACTTTATAAATATTTTCAGGATGTGATTTTCCTGTATATGGGTTTATACTTAATAAATATTGATATGCTAGATATTCATTTGGAGGCACACCTAAATTTAACCTTTCATATTTTGAAAATTGTTTTTTAGTATTAAATGGGTGGTTTTCTACAAGTTTATAATGACGTTCTTGTATTTTTTCTATTTCAGTTTTCTTAAAAAAAGTGTAATAAATTAAAAGCCCTAAAAAAAGGAAAATTAGCAAGTAGACAATCTTTTTCATAGTAACAAAAATAAGACAATAATCTTACACTATGTTTATTAAAGACTTTACTAAAAGTCAGTTTAAAATTATCAAAAATTGCATAAAATCTTCTGTTTTATATATTCTTGAAAAAAATTACTCTAAATAAATCTTTTTATTGAAAATTCTATTTCCTGTTTGAACTTCTACAATATAAATACCTGTAGTAATTTTTGGTAAATCTAGATCTTTGAAACCTTCAACATAAAAAGATCTTTGTAATATTTCTTTACCTTTAATATCATACAATTTCATTGAGGCATTTCTATTAACACCTGAAATTCTGATTGTTCTCTTGTCCTTTTTAAAAATACTTAATGATTCAAAATTGTTTTCAGAAGTATTTAAAGTTGAGTTTGTAGTATGCAAATAAAATCTACCTATTCCATTTAATTCTTCAGTTATCGTAACTTTATAACTTGCATTAGAAGTACTTAGGGAAATAAATTTTTCTGCTGATCTATCTTCTAAATATACTTTTAAGTTAGATGGCAATTGGGTTGTTTCTAATGAGAAAACGAGCTCTTTACCAGCAGCTGATTTTATCCCTATAGGAATTGTTGTTGAGGTTATATTATCTAATGGAAGCGTTTGTTTTTGAAAAGATACACCTTTATTATCTTTTACTAAATGAGAATACACACTTAAATTTGTAGCAACTCCATCAAACAAACCAATATCGAAACCAGGGTCTAATCCTAAGGTTTTTCCTTCTTTATAGTTTATTTCTGTAGTTTTAGTTTCATTTCCATCTGTAACTACTAATTGAATATTTGGATTGCTATTTTTATAAAACGTTATTCCTGTTTGATGACTTTGCATATCTGTAGTAAAAGTAGCAACATCTAAAGCTACATCAGAATTCACAAAAAAACCTTGTCCTGGGTGAAGATATCCACTTGTTAGACTAGTATATATTGTTCCATTCCAAACAAAAATTGCCCAATATGCACCAGCCAACTTATTTGTATTTTCTGTTAAAAACGCGGCAATATCTAAATAAGAAGGATATGGGTTTCCTAATAAATTCCAATTATTATTATTTTGAGAAATTGCTGGAGCAACATCAGAAGTAGGAAAAGTACCTGTAAAACTATAGTTCCCAGAAGCTGTTCTTTTATTTGAATATCCTACGCCAGAAGTAAATGCAGTTGAAACTCCATTTGCTTGAAAATATCTCCAATATTGAGTGGCAGTATCCGGTCCTTCTCCATCAGTATCTGGATCTGGAGTTCCATTATCATAAGTGCTAATTGCTCTATTATTTACTGTACCAAATGCAATATTATTTGTAGTTATCCAAGTATCATCATATTCTTCGCCAACAACAGGACTAGAAACCAAATGCCAATTTTGATCAGGAATATTCACATTATAAGTAATATTACCAGATGGAGTACCATTTACTATTAAAGAACCTCCACTTACAATAGATAAGGAACCATTTACTGATAAATTATTTACTGTAGCGCCTGTTGTTGCTGCAATTATAGGTTGATTTGTTGGAGCACTTGGAATTGTAACATTAGAAGATAATGTTGGAATTCCATCATCCCAATTTTCTGCTGTTGCCCAATCTGTGGGAGAGCTACCATCATCACCTTGCCATGTTGTTGCATTTGAATATGTAAACTCAAACAAAGCTTGAGTGTTTGTAGTTGAACCAAATGTAACTTTCTCTCTACTGATATAATAATTCAAATTATCAAGATGAATAATTCCTTCTACTTGGTTTAGTATCCCAAGTTCTGTAGTAAGAATTGTTTTTTCTGCTCCACCATTAAAAATATCATTTCCAGTATTTCTGTTTCTATCTATGTAAAGTAGAAAAGGAGTTCCGTCAGAATTGTTATAACCAACAAGCATAAAACTATCGTTTTCTTCATTATAACTAGAACCCGTAATTAAACCACTTACATTATAAGTACTTGTTTTAATTGCTGAATGATTACCACTCGTTATTGGAATAACATAAGTATTGGTATTTAAATCCGCCCAATTTTTTGTAAAAATTACAATATTATTTTGATAAATTGAGATTGCTTCTGCATCAAAATTATTATTGTTAGGCTTTGAGGTAAAATCTGATTGATCTTCAAAAGAAAAAGTGATTATTTCTGCAGTAACACTATTACTGTTTAAATAATCACTTTTTAAGACTTTGTAAATTGTTAAATCGGTTCTAGTACCATTATTATTACCAATATCTCCAATGTAAATATGAGTTTCATCTTCAGTTATATCTTCCCAATCTACGTTTATTGCATTAGATATTGTAATTGTTCTAGTAATTAAACCAGACGTATTATCAATTTCATAAAGTTTGGCTTCACCTCCACTATCATTATGTGTTACAATTTTATTATTGATAAAAACAAGTCCAGAAGTTTCTTCTACATTACTAGGTAAATTAAATTTGGAAGAAAAATTTGAAACTTGAGAAAAAAAATTGAACTGAGTAAATAATAGTATAATTAGTACGCCATTCTTCATTTTTAAAATTTATTGCTTGCGCTTTGCTTCTATGCTCAAAGTTGCATGTGGTACTAGTTTTAAACGTTCCTTTTGTATTAGTTTACCAGTAACTCTGCAAACTCCATAAGTACCGTTTTCAATTCTTAATAAAGCGTTATTTAAGTCTCTAATAAACTTTTCTTGCCTAATTGCCAATTGTACATTCTTTTCTTTATTCATTACCTCAGATCCTTCATCGAAGGATTTAAAAGATGATGATGTGTCATTTGTACCATTATCTGCATCATTCTTATATGCAGCTTTTAAAGAAAGTAGATCTTGTTCTGCTCTTGCAATTTTTTTATTTATAATTTCTTTAAACTCGATTAAGTCTTCTTCTAAATACTTTACTCTAACATCTGACATGATATTATATTTTTTCAATTAATATTTTACTTTTAATAGTATCGAACTCAATTTCTGTACCATTTTCTAATTCTTCAACAAAAACCATTTCATTGGTTAATGTTTCACTCATAATATATTCTTTATTATCAGCAATAGATTGTTGCAAGCTTTCGAAATTTAAAATCGTTAATTTAATTTTATCTGTTACCTCTAAACCTGTGTCTTTACGTGCATTCTGAATTCTATTTACCAATTCTCTGGCAACACCTTCTTTACGTAATTCTTCAGAAATAGTAACATCTAAAGCTACTGTTAACGCTCCTTCATTAGCAACTAACCAACCTTCTATGTCTTTTGATGAAATTTCTACATCAGCAATATCCAAAGTTAAATTTTTTCCATTAACTTCTATAGAAATGTTTTTATCTTTTTCTATTTTGTTAATATCTTCTTGGTTGAACTTTTGAACTTCAGCAGCAATAAAACGCATATCTTTTCCAAACTTTGGGCCTAAAGCTTTAAAATTTGGTTTAATTTGCTTTATTAATATATCTGAAGCATCTTCCATTAACTGAATTTCCTTAATATTAACTTCATGCTTAATTAAGTTTGCAACTGCTAAAATTTCTTCTTTCTGTTGCTCATTATCAACTGGAATCATTATTTTTTGTAATGGTTGACGAACTTTTATCTTTTCTTTAGCTCTTAGTGATAATACTAAAGATGATATTGTTTGTGCGCTTTCCATTTTACGCTCTAAACTCTTATTTACAAAGCTTTCTTCATACTTAGGAAAATCTGATAAATGAATACTTTCTGAAGTTTCTTTACCAGTTACAGAGTTTAAATCTTGGTACAATCTGTCCATAAAGAACGGCGCAATTGGCGATGCTAATTTTGCAATTGTTACCATACAAGTATATAATGTTTGGTAAGCAGATATTTTATCCGTTTGATAATCTCCTTTCCAGAAACGTCTTCTACTTAAACGTACAAACCAGTTACTTACAAAATCTTGCGTGAAATTTGAAATAGCACGTGCTGCTTTTGTTGGTTCATAATCTGCGTAATACGCGTCTACTTTCTGAATTAATGTGTGTAATTCTGAAAGTACCCAACGGTCTATTTCTGGACGTTCATTTAATGGGATATCAGCTTCGCTATAATTGAAATTATCAAGATTAGCATAAAGCTGAAAGAAAGAGTAGGTGTTGTAAAGTGTTCCGAAGAATTTACGTTTTACTTCTTCTATACCTTCTAAATCGAATTTTAAATTATCCCAAGG